>QMPO01000099.1 GCA_003648625.1 Bacteroidota bacterium | reverse complement strand
TGCCGGTTATCTTGAACGGATGAGCAAGATGGATATGACGCTCGAAATTGAACTCGGAATTACGGGTGGAGAGGAAGACGGTGTGGATAATACCGGCATCGACAGTTCGAAATTATACACCCAGCCTGAAGAAGTAGCCGAAGCGTATGAAGTTCTTTCGAAAATCAGTCCGAACTTCACCATTGCGGCAGCTTTTGGAAACGTGCACGGAGTTTACAAACCCGGAAATGTGAAACTTGAACCGGTTATTCTGGCCAATTCGCAAAAATACATTGCCGAAAAATTCAATCTGAAGCCCAATCCTGTCAACTTTGTCTTTCATGGCGGATCAGGATCGGAACCGGCAAAGATCAAAGAGGCGATCTCTTATGGCGTAGTTAAGATGAACATTGATACGGATACACAATGGGCTTTTTGGGATGGCGTACGTAAATACGTAGCTGAAAATTTCGATTATCTTCAGGGACAGATAGGAAATCCGGAAGGAGATGATAAGCCCAATAAAAAATACTACGACCCGCGTAAATGGCTGCAGGCTGGTGAGCTCTCCATGGTGGAACGCCTGAAGCAGGCCTTTAACGATTTGAACTGCATCGACAGGTATTAATTTGCCCGAAAACGGTCATGCCACTTTACAATCCTTCAAAGGCAGAGTTGTGCTGATCTTTATTTCTTGCTACCTTTGTGTTGTACATCACTAATTCGTCATGTTGAATTATGAGCCTAAAATATTAATGGCTTTCGGAGAAACTTTCACCGATGAAGGAGAAAGTTTTTACGAATGGCTGCTCGAAAACGGATATCCCGAACTGGCAGCCTTAAGTAGTGGCATCAGGGGCAGTAAAGAGGCCCTTGACTGGCTGATGAAAAATAAGTATAAACATTTTGCTGCGCTGGATGGTGCTATTGATAAAAAACAGGGAGCCTACAACTGGCTGATAAAATATGAATATTATTTTCTGGCCGTTTTTGCCGATGCCATTAACAATAAACCCGATGCCATTGTCTGGTTAAAGAAAAAAAACCTGGAAATTTTTATTCATCTGGCAAAAAAAATAAAACACTTCCGCGACAATCAAACCTTTGACTACCACAAATTACATTTCTGATTCAGAAAACCACAGGATATCATAAAGCCGGGCCGTATTATTACCCGCACTTGGAATGCCCACACGATTTGCAGATAAGGCATCCGTCTTCGTATACGAGCGTGTGCTCGCCGCAATCCGGACACTTTGTATCTACCGCTGTTCCGTCAGGTACATATCTTTTCAATGAACGTACAACACCGTTTTTCCATGTATTGATGTTGTCTTCATCTACATTAAGGTTAGATACCAGGTCGATAACATAAGGAAGCGGCATGCCATGGCGCAGGACACCGGAGATCAGCCGGGCATAATTCCAGTATGTTTTTTCGAACGAACGCGAAAGCCCCTGAACAATTATATCGTAACCCTCTTTATCCTTGAATTTAAAATCGTACCGTGTTTTTTCTCCTTTAATTTTCTCTTTCACAACCCAGCCTTTTTCAACTCCGGGCGGAAGGTAAAAGTCGTCTGCCTTTCCGGTAAATATTTCGTATGGTTTGTTGTTGATTGTACCGATAACCGCCATCCATTTTTCGTAGTTGTTCTGGAAGCGGATAATGTCGGCTTCAATTACTTTTGGCCGGGGTGGCGCTTTGGTTTCACGGAATTCATCTTTATCGTCCTCTTCTTTATCTTTTTCCAGCAAAACGCCCGCTCTGGAGCCGTCGCGGTAAATTGTCATTCCTTTACAGCCGCTTTCCCATGCCGTGAGATAAATATCACTTACCAGATCTTCTGTAGCGTCATTCGGAACATTTACGGTTACACTAATGGAATGATCTACCCATTTCTGGATTTCCCCCTGCATTTTTACTTTGCTGACCCAGTTAATGTCGTTTGAAGTAGCTTTATAGTATGGTGACTTTTCGATGACCTCATTCAGTTTGGCATCGGGCATATTTTTAACCTCTTCTACATCATATCCGTTTGTCTTCAGCCACACCTCAAATTTCGGATGAAACACATTATACTCTTCCCAGGCATCACCAACTTCATCAATAAAACTGACCACCACATTTTTATCATTCGGATTTACTTTTCTGCGTCGTTTGTAAGCAACCATAAATACCGGTTCAATACCCGATGTTGTTTGCGTGCAAATACTCACGCTACCGGTGGGGGCAATGGTAAGCATGGCAATATTGCGCCTGCCGACCAGTTTCATTTTCTCATAAACGTGCGGTGCGTTCTCTTTAATTCTGTGAATGAACGGATTCTCTTCTTCTTTTTTATAATCGAAAATAGGGAAAGCTCCACGCTGTTCAGCAAGATCGACCGAAGAACGATAAACTTCCAGCGCCAGTATTTTGTGTACTTCCGTTGAAAAACTGATAGCTTTATCAGAACCATAGGTGAGGCCCAGCGCAGCAAGCATATCCCCTTCGGCTGTGATTCCAATACCTGTTCTGCGTCCCTGTGTCGATTTCTCCTTGATTTTTTCCCACAAACGTTTTTCAACAAATTTTAATTCTTCTGCTTCCGGATCGGAGTTGATTTTATCCAGAATGGCATCAACTTTTTCCACTTCAAGATCTACAATATCATCCATGATTCTCTGAGCAATGTGGGCATGCTTTATAAACAGATCGCCATCGAAATAAGCATCCTTGGTATATGGATTTTTAACGTAGCTGTATAAATTCAAAGCAATCAGTCGACAGCTGTCATACGGACATAAAGGAATTTCGCCACAGGGGTTTGTTGAAACGGTTTTAAATCCGTACTCGGCATAATTATCAGGGATTGATTCTCTGATCACGGTATCCCAGAACAAGATTCCCGGTTCAGCCGAAGCCCAGGCATTATGAATTATTTTTTTCCATAGATCCCGTGCATTAATTTCTTTTTCATATTTCGGTTTTTCGGCATTGATCGGAAATTGCTGTATGTATGGTTTGTCACTTTTAACCGCTTTCATGAACTGATCATCGAGTTTCACCGAGATATTGGCTCCTGTAATTTTTCCCTGCTCCAGTTTTGCATCAATAAACCGCTCCGAATCGGGATGTTTTACGCTGATACTCAACATAAGGGCCCCGCGTCTTCCATCCTGGGCAACTTCTCTGGTTGAATGAGAATACCGTTCCATAAAAGGCACTACCCCTGTTGAAGTTAAAGCAGTATTTTTTACAGGACTTCCTGTAGGGCGAATATGCGAAAGATCGTGGCCAACACCGCCCCGGCGTTTCATCAGCTGCACCTGCTCCTGATCAATCTTCATGATGCCTCCGTATGAATCGGAATCACCGTCGTTACCAATCACAAAACAATTTGAAAGAGAAGATATCTGAAAGTTGTTTCCGATACCTGCCATTGGGCTTCCGGCCGGAACTATGTATGTAAACCTGTCAAATACCTGAAATATTTCCTCTTCACTCAACGGATCCGGGTATTTTTGTTCTATCCGGGCAATTTCACGGGCAATCCTGTGATGCATGTCTTCAGGTGTCAGTTCATAAAGATTACCTATGCTGTCTTTCAGGGCATATTTATTCATCCAGACACTTGCCGCCAGCGCATCACCTTTAAAATATTCTGTGGCAGCTTCTAAAACTTCCTCATGTGTATATTGTTTTATCGAAGGAACTTCTTTTTTTTCCGGCTCTGCACTTTTCCCATCTGCTTTTTTATCCATAACCTCAATATGGGCTACTTTAAATTCTACCTGTTCTTCTCTCATTTCCGATTGTCTTCTTTGATCCAATACTTTCTCATAAAAATCTTTTCCCCGCTCTTCGGAACTCTCTTCTGTACGTTGATTTACGTCTGTTTTTCCGTCAAAATTTAAGAAAAGATTATTCTCCATAATAAGCGCTCTTATTAAAATCGTTTACAAGTTAAAAGCCTGTGTATCTATACGTTATAAAAAGGGAAAGCGGGCCTTTATTGAGCTGCAATATACAACAGAAACCCAATACGGTTTGTTATTTTTTTTCAACAAGGAGGGGTGAATAAAAAGTAAACTGCATGGAATTAAGTTTTTAGAACTTTATAAAAGCCTAAAAAAAAAATTCAACCTATTTTGGCACAATTTTATCAGATGAATTTTAACAGTTGAAGACAAAAATCCGGAAGAGGGATTAACAAAGGATTACATCAAAAATCGAGGCTTAAAGACAAATAATATACAGGCTCACGAATTTTAAAATCTTCAACACCCCAGGAAACATCACCACGGATAAAATATCCCAGTAAATGAATTCGTGCCCCAAAACCAAAACCACCGACAAAAGGTTCCTTTTGCATTTCAACCGAAATATGCAGCGGTCCGCTGTCTATATATCTTGTATAGAGCGAATTTTCAGGCGAATAGGGGCTGACGCCTGTCCATGCAGTTCCAATATCGCCAAACGCAACCAGCTGGAAATTACGCAGGAATGCTGAGCTTATAGGTGTTTTGGAAAAATACTGAAACAACGGAAAGCGAAGCTCCGAATTCAGCACTATAAAACTGGTTCCGTTACGGATGTTTTGGTTAAATCCACGCATATTTGTGGCCAGTGTCTGGTAGGCGTAATTTTGTTGGTAGTCGATCGGCGTTGTAATATTGAATTTTGGGAACAACCAGTTGTCGACACCCCCCATGTAATAGATCAGATTTTCATTTCCGAGCGAAGCGCTGCCGGCAAGACGGTTGGCCCATATAAATGAACGGTGTATTTTTTGGTAATGCCGGATATCAAATCCTACAACAAAAAGATTCCTGTCGGTGCGGTCCAGATCAAGCAACTGGTGATACTCGGCAAATATTTTATACCGTAAACCATAATACAAATTCAGTCCGACATTTCGTGTGTTGTCAAATACCAGCTCTGCCTTTAGTCCGGCCCAGTGTTCATAAACGGTTGGCGTTTCAAGGCTGATCTGGTCTGTAGCCATGGTGACATACATATCGTTCCGGTAAAATGCTGTTCCCCTTAAACTTAATGCTTCTGTAAACGGCCATTTCAGTATGTAGAACAATTCGTGCGTATGTACTCGTATCAGTGAGTAACCGTTTGTTCCTTCCAGTGTGTTTCTGTGAAAAACGATTTCTTTGTCAAGGCGTTTTTTCAGGTTGGAGTAACTGAATAAATATTCATTATTCACAAGGCTGAAGTTTAGGCGCACTCCGCCCACAAACCGGTGGTCTTCCATCAGGTCGTTGACGCCCATCTGTAAAAATACGTTGAAACCGGGATTAAGATAAATCGGTCCTCCGCCTCCGGTAAACGGCTGGTAGCTATAGTTGATGTAGTTAAAATCAATTTGTGAGATCATGTCATTCAGAAAATACTCCACTCTGTAGTTCAGGCGTTTGGGAATTTTAAACTTACCGGCTTCCATCCCTGATCCTGCCAGGTCCACAACAAAGAGGTTCCCTTCGCTGTCCATCATCTGTTTGTCTTTTCTTGTTCCCGTAAATTCGGTTCCGTTTTCATCAACATATACCATCCGGAACTTTTTCAGTTTAACCTGCTGCACTTGTTCCTGAGGTTTCTCCGGTACCGTATCTTTCTTCTTTTTTGCTGTAAGTTGTCCGGTATATTCCTTTTCGAATTTCTGTTTTACAGAGGCCATATAGCGGGTGTCTTTCAGCTGAAGTGACGAGCTTGCTTCGTACGAAGGAGTGGCGTTGACATATATTTTGTACAAATCGTCTTGATAATAAACCAAAGCTTTTTTACCACCCGAAACCGAAGTGTGTTGGTCCATTATATTTCGTGTATAGTCCGTTACGGCTTTTGAACGGATGAAATACCTGTAATGAACGGCCGTATCTACCGAACTAACCGTGCTATCAAGTGTTGCCAGGTATGCGTTGTAGATGCCGTTCTCATCACTCAGATATGAAATAGTATTGTATCCGTATGATTCGGGCCGGATTTCGTTGGTGATAGGTGTTTCGGTAATCCTTTTTAATATCTGTTTATTATGTTTATAGTCATACACGAAAAGATCGAACGTTTGATTAAATTCAATGTTCGAAGCTGGTTGTATACCCAATGTATCGTTATCGCGGTTGGAACTGAATACAATCTGGCTCGACCTGTTGATAAACCGGGGATTCAGGTCGGTGTAAATGTCGTTGGTAATTTTGCGGAATGAACTGGCGGCGATGTTAAAAATAAAAATATCACTCTGGCCCTTTTGTACTGCCGACATGACCAAAAACCGCCCATCGTCCGAATAGGAAAAGTCAGTTACTTTCTGCACGTTGTAAACGATCTGTTTCGTCATTTTCTTCTCGTCGAGGTTATACATATACAACCACGGCATTCCTTTTTGCTCAATAATAAACGCCAGCAGTTTACCTGTTGGATGCCAGGCGAGCAGTGGGTAACTGTAATCGGTTTTGGTGTCGATACGGGTTCCTTTTTTAAATATCTTTTTGCGTTTCTGTTTTTGTAAGTCGTAGAGGTAAATTTTATATTTACCAAAATCGTTGGCGGTGTAAGCAAGTTTTCTCCCGAAAGGATCAATGTGTGGCTGACCATAGACTACCTCATCTTTAAATTTTATCCGCAACAAGCCATCAGGATCCCGTTCATTGTTCTCAAACTCCCTGTATTCTTCGGTATAAAATTTCTGCCATTCTTCAATAAGCCGTTTAAACGGCATCCCGATAACATACATGATCCCTTTTTCGACACTGCTGCTTACACTGGTCATATGGATGATATTGCTGATAGCCGCTTCGCCGTATTTAACTGCTATAAACCGCCATAAAGAATGGCCCGCATAAACGGCATCTATCCCGTTGATGTTGTTTACTTTTTTATATCGGCCCGACAAAATTCCGTCGCGTACACGGTTATCAAATTCCACATCCCAGTCCTGGCTCATGTAGGATACAAAGCCTTTTCGGTACCATTCGGGAATGGAAAAAAAGGTAGAATTTTTCACCTGCTTTCCCAGTCTTCCGCCAAACATCATCTGGTTGAACAGTACTTCGGCGATTCCCGCTCTGATCTGCTGCTGAAAATGTACGTGATTACCGTCAAAATAAAGAAATACTTTAGAGCCGATAATATGCGTAATCCCTCCGGTATTGTACGTTTCGTTGGTAATCAGCCCGATATTGCTTTGCTTCAGATCAGTCAGATTATTAAAGATGATGAACTGTATCTTTTTATCCAGATAGCTCTCGAATCGGGACTCCATTAATGGCAATTGTTCATCGGCATATTCGGCAGTAAAACGGGCCAGTTCTTTCCCGTTCAGGTAAAAATAAGTGTCGAAATCAGCAAACTTATAATAAGTCCATAAAAACTCGTTGAACTGTACCCTGTTTTTACCAAAAGACATGTTCATCCCATTGTAAAACTGGGAATATATGTTTGGAGACAGGAGTAAAAAAACAAAGACCCATCCAAACAAAATAGTTCTGTATGTCCGGCTTTTCGTACTGGTCACGTTTCGTAAAAAAGTGAGATGCTAATTTATAACAAAATTTAAACCAAATTATTACTCAGTCAGGGATTATGGTAGTAAGAACTAATAATGTATTTTTGACAAGAAATACTACATCTTATGCTGCACATAAAGCAATTTGGTTTTAACGACTTCCAGGTAAATACCTACGTTGTTTACGACGACACTAAAGAATGCCTCATTATTGACCCAGGAATGTATTATGAAAATGAAAAAACTGAATTTGAGGAATTCATTTCTACCAACGACTTAACACCTGTTTTATTGGTAAATACACATGCCCACATCGACCATATTATTGCCAATAAATTTGTAGCCGATCTGTATCATATAAAACTGGCCGCGCATAAAGAGTGTGAAGATTTTCTGAAACACGCCAAAGAATACGGTCTTACGTTTGGTATTAAACTGGACGAAATTAAACCTATTGATATTTTTATCGATGAGAATACACCACTTCATTTTGGCAAATCAGTTCTCGAGGTTTTTTATACACCCGGCCATGCCGATGGCAGCCTTTGCTTCTATGCGAAAGAGGCCGGTTTTGTGATTACGGGCGATGTGCTTTTTTATCAGAGCATCGGGCGTACCGACTTACCAACCGGAAACTATGACCTGTTGCAGGAAAGTATCTGGAGCAAGTTGTTCGTTTTGCCTGAAGAAACAATTGTTTACCCCGGCCATGGTCCGGAAACCAATATTGGTTATGAAAAACTGCATAACCCTTTTGTAGCAATAGGAAAAGATTTTATTTAAGTTGTTTTTGTATCAGCCTGGTTACACTCTCCGCTATAAAAGTCTCATCCTGATCTATCATACACCTAAAGTGCTTTTTTGGGCATTTTTTATAACCCAGTTTGCTGCAAGGACGGCATTTCAAATCGTTCACTTCAGCTATAACAGACAATTCAGGTGTGTTGGGCAGGTAGGGATACATACCAAAATCCGGCACAGTATTTCCCCATATACTGACAACGGGTTTTTTAAAGGCGGCAGCTATATGCATCAGACCAGTATCATGTGATATAACTGCTGCGGCTTGCCGGATCAAAGAAGCCGACTGATCAAGGGAAAATTGCCCGCATGCATTGAAAACATCCTGCCTGTTCAGTTGTTGCACAATTTCTTCTCCGCGGGAACTGTCCGACTTGTCTCCTAACAGAACCACCGGAAGCTTTATTTTTTCAATAACCCCCACTAATTTTTCCGTCGGCATCATCTTTGTCGTATGCTGTCCGCCGATGGCAATCGCCACATATCGACCTGACAGAGACCGATGGACAAATGACGGATCCACTACTGCACTTTCGGGAATGAAATAATCGAGCCCTTTCAAATCATTTGCTACACCTAATGATACAACGGCTTTAAAATACCTGTCAACGATGTGGATATCCGGCAGGTTGTTTAATTTGAAATTTACAAGCAACCATTTTTGTTTATTCAATTTTGGGAATGAGGCAGACGGCTTTCCCAGTGCTTTTTTTACGCGGTACGAACGCAGGTTCTTTTGTAAATCAACAACAAAATCGAAGTTCTCTAATTTCAGGGCAGGTAACACCTCTGCTATGTCGTCTTTCAGCGTATGAACTTGATCCACATACGGGTTGTTGACAAATAAAAAAGAGAATTTCTGTTTTGTCAGAACATGTAATTCGCAGCCGATTTGAGTTTTTAATGCCCGTACAACCGGAGAAGTCAACACTATGTCGCCGATGGAGCTGAAACGTATGAGCAATATTTTTTTCAAACAGCTGATTGTTTGGGAACAAATTTACATAAACGTATTGATTCCTTTATTCCCTGAGTTTTAAACGAGCATCCAACTTATTTAAACTGATAGAAAAACGACAGTACCAGCGCGTCGCTGAACTGACCGTAGGTCCACAAGCGCCAGACATCCCAGGTTCTGTTTTCCGACCTGATATTCAGCAACGAATTATTGGTGC
>QMPO01000098.1 GCA_003648625.1 Bacteroidota bacterium | reverse complement strand
CCTGACCTCGTAATATAAGTTGGTGCGGTCAAAGGAGGGTTTAAAAACGGTTGCGTCAACAAGATCAAGGTTTTTCAGAATGTCTTCCTGTACCTTCAAGGTAGCCGTTGCTGTCAGCGCAATAGTAGGTACTTTTTTTCCGATAGCGTTTATAATAGGCCTGAGCTTACGGTATTCAGGCCGGAAGTCGTGGCCCCATTCCGAGATACAGTGCGCTTCGTCAATAGCATAAAAAGAGATGTCGATCTTTTGCAGGAAGTCAATATTATCTTCTTTGGTTAAGGATTCGGGGGCCATGTAAAGCAACTTGGTCTTTCCCGAAAGCAGGTCTTCACGCACGGCATTCATTTCTGATTTCGACAGGGAAGAATTCATCACATGGGCAATGCCGCTTTGCATAGAGAAGTTCCTGATCATATCCACCTGGTTCTTCATAAGGGCAATAAGTGGTGATACTACGATGGCAGTGCCACCTTTTAGCAAGGCCGGCAACTGATAGCAAAGTGATTTTCCTCCACCCGTAGGCATTACAACAAAAGTGTCCTTTCCATCCAGTAAATTGGTGATAATAGCTTCCTGATTTCCTTTAAAATTTGAAAAACCAAAAAAAGTTTTAAGGAGAGGTTTCAACTCATATTTGTCTTGCTGTTCTTTCATTATTTATACCAGATAAATCATATCTTTGTGTCAACAATCCTTTTGCATATCTGTGTTAGATTTTGAATTAGAGTTGTTTGAAAGTGAGTCTCATTCACTTAACACAAATATAATAATAATTGAATGAATAAAAAAGTTTAACGGAAAAAAGTTTGAACAGGATCGATAAAATACAAAAGGTAGCCAGAGAAACCATTGAAACGGAATACAGGGCTATTAAGAACCTCGGAGAATCGATTAATGAAGAATTTGCCGGTGCAGTTGACGTTTTATTCAACATGAAAGGAAGAGTTGTTGTTACAGGCATTGGAAAAAGCGCCAATATTGCCCAGAAAATCGTAGCCACTTTTAATTCAACCGGAACTCCTTCTATTTTTATGCATGCTGCCGATGCGATACATGGTGATTTGGGAATTATCCGAAAAGATGATGTAGTTGTCATCTTATCAAAAAGCGGTGAAACACCTGAAATTAAAGTGCTGGTGCCTCTGTTAAAAGGCAGGTGCGATCATTTGATCGCCATAGTCGGAAACAATGAATCGTATCTGGCTAAACTGGCCGATTTTGTTTTGGATGTTACGGTGGAGAAGGAAGCCTGCCCGAATAATTTGGCACCTACAGCCAGCACTACGGCACAGTTAGTTATGGGTGATGCGCTGGCCATCAGTCTTCTCGATTTAAGGGGATTCAGTCCGACCGATTTTGCCAAATTCCACCCCGGCGGAGCATTGGGGAAAAGGATGTTCCTCAGGGTTAACGAGCTTGCGGTAAACAATATGGCACCCAAAGTGCACGTGGATGAACTGATATCCGATGTGATCATCGAAATTTCGTCTAAAAGATTAGGCGCAACTGCCGTTCTGGATAATAATGATCACCTTGTAGGTGTTATCACTGATGGCGATTTACGGAGAATGATCCAGTCGCACCCCAATTATCAAAAACTTACGGCCAAAGAGGTGATGACACACAACCCGAAAACAATTCAAAAAGACGAACTTGTTGTTGATGCGCTCCATCTGATGCGGGAAAAGAATATAACCCAACTGCCTGTACTGGATAAAGATGAATACATTGGAGTAATTCATTTACACGACATACTAAAAGAAGGGATTCTGTAACGATTTACGGAAAGATCCGGGATAATTTCCTGAAACCGGAGTCAGGGAAGCAGATTTTGTGTCCTGAAACCGGGTAAATAAAAAACTTTAAGCAGATGGAAAGCGACAAAATAGACAGATTTAACGAGTACAGGGAACTGATGAATGAAAGGCTACTTGCAGCTCCAAACAACAAAATACTGAAACGAATATTCAGTGTTGACACACTGGCCTACATGGATGGTGCGCTGAACAGCAAAACTAAAGAATTACTTGGTCTTGTGGCTTCAATGGTGCTCAGGTGCGATGACTGTATTGCTTACCATCTGCAACAATGTTATAAACACGGAGCCACAACAAACGAATTGCTGGAAGTTTTCGGAATTGCTAATTTGGTTGGGGGTAGCATAGTGATTCCCCACACCCGAAGGGCGTTGGAATTTTGGGAGGAATTAAATGAAACAAGTAGCGCCACATAATAAAATCTTTAAGACCAGGCAACTACAGATATTCTTGATTTTTGCCCGTTTGATGGTGATCATGATGTTAGCATGGTATCCGTGTAATAGCTACGCGCAAAAAACTATCATTGAAGGAAAGCTTACAGATGCACAGACGGGAGAACCAATCCCTTATGCCAATGTGTATGTGGCAAGTTCATTGTTAGGCACACTCACGGATGACGCCGGAAAGTATTCCCTGGAAATAATAAATAAAGAAGCCGACTCATTACGTGCTTCGTTGCTTGGCTACCGTCAGGTAACCAAACCGATTGTCAGGGGGCATGTTCAGACAATTAATTTTGAGTTGAGTCCTCAGAACCAGGATTTGCCCGAGGTAGTGATAATGTACACCGGGAATCCGGCCGATGCACTTATCGACAGCATCATCAAACATAAAAAGGAGAACTCATTTCAGGCTTTTCAAACCTGCCGCTACGATGCGTATGCCAAAATGCGCATGGACGTGAACAACGTAACCGAAAATCTCCTGAAAAAAGGCATCATGAAACATTTTGATTTCATGCTGAATTACAAGGACACCTCAGATATGAGTGGGAAAACTTATTTACCGGTGATGATTACCGAAACGAATTCGGTGATTTATGAGCGTAAATCACCCGAAGCTAAAAAAGAAATCGTACAAGCCACTAAAATATCTGGTATCAAGAAGAATGAACTTATCAAGCTTACCAGCGATGTAACACTGGATGTTGATGTGTATGATAATTACACCCAGTTATTCGAAAAAAACTTTGTAAGTCCGGTAGCTGACTTTGCTCATGCTTATTACAGATATTATCTGATTGACAGCGCTTTTATTCAGGATAAATGGTGCTATCATATCCTTTTTAAACCCAGGCGAAAGCAGGAACTGGCATACTCGGGCGGACTTTGGGTGAACGATACGACTTATTCGATCGTAAAAATCAAAATGCGTATTTCCGAAGATGCAAATATCAACCTGGTAAACGACCTGGGCATAGAACAGGAGTTTTCGCAGATAAACAAGCATCAATGGATGAAGACCAGCGAAAAGATATTTATTGATTTTAATCCCATTGAAAAAACCCGTAAAATACCGGGCGTTTTTGCTCAGAAAACAAATGTTTACAGCCATTTTATTTTCGACAGTCTGACGGATGAACGGATATTTAAATCAGCGTCTGATCTGACAATAAAAGAGAAAGCCGAAAAAAAACCAGATGCATACTGGGATACGATTCGGCCCGAAATATTAAGCCGGAAAGACAAGGGTGTTTATGAAATGGTGGATTCAATTAAGAAAGTGCCCATTTTCAAAATGTATCGTGATGTTACCTATGGCCTGACAACAGGGTATTTTCCATGGGGTAAATTTGAGATAGGGCCCTATTTCAAACTGTTTAGTTACAATGCAATCGAAGGTGCCCGTTTCAGGATTGGCGGACGGACATCGACAAAACTGAGTACAAAGTTCAATATCGGAGCCTATCTGGCTTATGGTACAAAGGATAACAGGTTTAAATACGGGGCTGATTTTATTTATCTGCCGAAAAAAAGTCCACGCAGGGCTTTGTACGCATCTTTTAAATACGACCTTGAACAAATGGGCAAGAGTCCAACATCTAAAGCTACCGACAATATCTTAAGTTCTTTTTTTAACCGGGGTCCGTTGGATAAACTAACGATGATACGTCAGTATGAGGTTGCTTACGAACATGAGTGGTTTCATGGCCTGATAAACACCTTTGTGATAAACCGGAGGGAAATGTTCCCGCTGGGAGGGACAAAGTTTGTCATTTTCCCCGAATCGCAGGAAGACACAGTGTATGCCGGATCGATCACAACCACCGAAATAGGACTCGATACCCGTATTGCATTTAAAGAAGTGTATCTGGAAGGTAAATTCTCACGAGTAACGATCAAAAGCAAATATCCGATCATCCTTATCCGGTACCGGTACGGTATTCCGTTAGCGCAGGAAAACAACTATAACTACAATAAATTAAATCTCGGGATCGAACAGTGGTTTCACCTGAGCACACTGGGCTGGTCGAGGTTCCGTCTTATTGCCGGGAAAATATGGGGAACTCTTCCCTATCCGTTACTTAAAATCCATGATGGAAATGAATCATGGCTTTATGATGATTATTCGTCTAACCTGATGGATTACTATGAATTTGTGAGCGACCAATACATTAATTTCTATTTTTCCCACCATTTCGACGGTTTCTTTTTTAATAAAATACCAGGCGTCCGAAAACTGAAATTAAGGGAAGTAATTTATTTCAGAGGCCTTTACGGAAGTGTCAGCAAAACAAATCTGGCATTTTCAGAATTTCCCGGAAACTTAAGATCTTTTGGCAACGAACCCTACCTGGAAACGGGAGCAGGCATTGAAAATATCTTTAAAATGCTGCAGATATATGCCATTTGGCGATTGACACATCTGGATGATCCGGGGAATATGAATGTTCAGAAATTTGGGATCTTTGCTTCTTTGTACTTCTCTTTTTAACATATTATTTCGTTGTCTTTTTTCACAGTGAAGCCATCACATTTTGTTAAAAAAACACAAAATCAATACATACATTCCGAACTTCTTCGCTTTACCACAAATTTTTTTCATCTTTGCTGTACAAAGTTTGCAATAATAAACTGATTCTCATTCGATCCTGTTATGAAACTCCACACGGAAAATCTTGTTAAAAAATACCGCCAGCGAACTGTAGTGAACAATGTTTCGGTGGAAGTAAGCCAGGGGGAGATCATCGGTTTGCTAGGCCCGAACGGCGCCGGTAAAACAACTACTTTTTACATGATCGTAGGGTTAATCAAGCCCTTTGAAGGAAAAGTTTTTCTGGATGATAAAGAAATTACGGAGATGCCGATGTACAAGCGTGCTCAGTTAGGGGTAGGATACCTGGCGCAGGAAGCTTCGGTTTTCAGGCACCTGAGCGTTGAGGACAATCTTAAAGCGGTGATGCAGTTTACGGGCATGAGTAAACAGGAACAAAATGAACGGATGGAATCATTGCTGGATGAGTTTGGATTGCAAATGATCAGAAAAAGTAAGGGAATCCAGCTTTCGGGAGGTGAAAGAAGAAGAACGGAAATTGCCCGGGCGCTGGCCGTAAATCCGAACTTTATTTTACTCGATGAACCTTTTGCCGGTGTTGACCCCATTGCTGTGGAAGACATCCAGGCGATCGTGTCAAAGCTGAAAACAAAGAATATCGGAATTCTTATTACAGACCATAACGTACACGAAACGCTGAGCATTGTTGACCGGGCTTACCTGATGTTTGAAGGGGCTATCCTGAAAGCCGGTACTGCCAAAGAACTTGCCGAAGACAAACATGTGCGAAAAGTGTACCTGGGCCAGCATTTCGAGCTGAGAAGAAAGGATTTCAATAATATAACCGAATAAATTACCCGCATCATCTTAATTGCCAGAAGGCAAACATTTCCATCAGTAAAGCGATTCCGCCGTGAATAAAAACCCCGCCCCAGATATTCCGGCTGTACAGGGCGATAATCCCGAGGATATAACCTCCGAAAACGGAACCGACAGCTTCGCCAAGTGGTTTGCCAAAATGAAGTACGGCATAAGCTGCGGCCATTGGAATTACGGCATTCTTACCAAGTAACTTTGTCATCCCGATGACTAAAAATCCTCTGAAAAATAATTCGGTGTACAGAAAATCGCTGAGATAAAACGTTTCGTAAATAAATTTACTGACCATTTCCGGAATGTGGTAATAAAGCGCAAACAGATCCCCGTTGGTACGTTTGTATGTTGGATAGTAGTCAATAAAATCGGGCGAGAAGGAAACGATCCAAATAACAGGAGCGAGCAGGGCGAGCATAATCCAGTAGGGTCTCAGGTCGATTCTTTTCAGTCTTAGTCCGTATAAGCCTTCTCCGTTCTTACGGTCAAAAATTAATTTCAGGAAAACCAGGGGGAGAAGTATGGTGAGAAAACGTATTCCGTTGTAAGCGAGTTTAAAGTAAAACAGAAAAGTTTCCGGCGGAAGGACTGATCTTAACACCTCGTAGTAGCTGGTAAACGACCTGTCGAATCCAAGGATCAGAAAGCCTGCCACAGATTTGATCCAAAAATCTTTCGTTAGTTTCAGCTTCTCTTTTCCGAACAGAAAGATAAGCAAAAGTATTCCGTAGTATGCAAATAAATGATAAAGGGCAAAGAAGACGATCCTGATATTTTTCCCGCGGTAAAGGTCAATATGTGAGTCCTCAAAATCAAACCAATAATTGAACGTTATGAGTGCTGCAATAAACAGGAGCGCAGCCAGGTAAAGTTTCAGATTGAAATATGTTTTATGAAAATCTTTAAAATACCCGAGAATATTTTTCATACCCACTGCTTAATAGTTCGGCTGTTTCAGTCTTTTTTTGAGGCAGCGTTATTTTTAAAAAGCCCGGAAACGATAGAAAGAAGCAGATAAAGCAGTATGATCAACGGGATAGCGGCAACTTTAAGCAGAATAAGCAGTGCAACCGAAAGAACAATAAATAAATAGCGTGTTTGGTTTTCAGTCCAGCTTAACGAAGAGGATTTTAAAGAAAACATTGGGATATTCGACACCATCAGGGCTGAACTGATCAAGCCAACGCTTGCCAGAAAATACGGATTTGTAACTATATCATAATAGATTCCTTTGTTTTCGGTCAGACAACCCATAATCATAATAGGAAAGGATGCCAGCAGCAAACCTGTAGCCGGGGTGGGCAAACCCTTAAAAGAAGTAGTTTGCTCATCGTCAACATTGAATTTAGCAAGCCGTAATGCAGAAAACAGTGGAACTGCAAAAGCGGTGAACGGTAGGTATTCCGGAGTGCCTGTCCCCGTCAGTTCTCTGATCGTATAAAAAAGCACAAAGGCAGGCGCTACACCAAAAGAAACCATGTCGGCCAACGAATCCAGTTGAACTCCTATCACCGATTTGGCATGGAGAAGCCGGGCGGCAAAACCGTCAAAAAAATCAAATACGGCAGCAACAAATACAAGCAGACCAGCCAGTTGCAGGTTTCCGGTAGTGGCAAAATAGATGGAAAGCAATCCTGCTAACAGATTCAGCAATGTGATGAAATTAGGGATATGTTTATGCATAATCCGGGTTTTTACATTTTATTCAAAATTAGTGAATTCAATTCATTGAAACAATGCCAAAAAACGATTTCCCTCATTTTGTTAAATTTGTGAGATATATCATAAAATAAAAATTATGGCAAAAGTTGTTGTTCTCGGAGCCGGAATATCCGGCCACACTGCCTCGGCATTACTCAAAAAGAAACTTGGAAAAAAACATGAAGTGGTGGTCGTCACGCCCAATGCATATTATCATTGGATTCCTTCAAATATATGGATTGGCGTGGGCAGGATGACCATCGACCAGGTTCGTTTCCGGCTTGATAAGCGATATGCAAAAGTTGGCATTATTTACAAACAGGCCAAAGCAGTCAGTTTCCATCCCGAAGGGGATCAGGAAACGGACAAGGGCTATGTGATGATTGAATACACCGGACTGGATAAAGTTGGTGCAAAGGAAAAAGTGGATTATGATTTTCTGATTAACGCTACTGGCCCGATGCTCAAATTTAGTGCTACGGAGGGCCTGGGACCCGGAAAGCATACCGTTTCGGTTTGTTCATACGACCATGCAGCCGAAGCCTGGGAAAAACTTCAGGAAGTGTTTGCCCGGATGGAAAAAGGAGAAAAACAGAAGTTTCTGATAGGAGTGGGACATCCAGGTGCTACCTGTCAGGGGGCTGCTTTCGAATACATACTTAATGTGGCTTACGAGATCAAGAAAAGAAAACTTTCGCACCTGGCAGAAATTAAATGGATCACCAACGAGTACGAGATCGGTGATTTCGGTATGGGTGGTGCCTATATCAAAAGAGGCGGGTACATTACTTCCACCAAAACCTTTGCCGAATCATTCCTGAAACAACGCGATATCACGTGGATCAAAAGAGCCGGTGTGAAAAAAGTGGAGAAAGGCAAGGTGTTCTATGAAAAACTGGACGGCACCGAAGGTGAAGAGTCGTTTGACTTTGCCATGCTGATTCCGGCATTCTCAGGCCCCGGTTTTACGGCTTTCGATAAAAACGGAGAAGAGCTCACAGGCAAACTGTTCATGCCCAACGGGTTTATGAAAGTGGATGCCGATTACACAAAAAAGTCCTTTGAAGAGTGGTCGGCAGCTGACTGGCCCTCCACTTACCAGAATCCCGATTACGAGAATATTTTTGCAGCAGGTATTGCATTTGCCCCGCCACATTCCATTTCCAAACCGATGACCAGCCCCAACGGAACGCCTATTTTCCCGGCCCCGCCCCGTACAGGTATGCCTTCGGGAGTTACCGGGAAAGTAGTAGCTGAAAACATTATCGACTGGATAAAAACAGGCAAGCCACTGATGAAGCACAAAGCTTCGATGGCGAAAATGGGTGCTGCCTGTATTATTTCGGCAGGTTATGGAATCATGAACGGAGCTGCCGCCACTATGACCGTGCATCCTATTGTTCAGGACTGGGATAAATATCCCGAATATGGCCGTGATCTTTCTTATACGGTGGGCGAAGCCGGACTGGCAGGCCACTGGCTGAAATGGTTCATGCACTACATGTTCCTGCACAAAGCCAAAGGATACCCACTCTGGTGGCTGTTGCCCGAATAATGTTTAATCTGAAAAAATTAATATCATGAAAAATAAAATATTACGTAACGCTCCTTATTCTGAAGAATCATATCCTCCCATGCCCACAAAAGCAACACTTTTCTGGCGCCGGTGCATCATCTGGCAGGCCTGGCGGTGGCTGGTGCTGAATATTAAAATATTGAGGATTGTAGCCGGGGGGCACTCATAATTAAGTTTGAGGATACAAGAGGTTTCTATCAGCCGATAGTTATCAATCACTTTTTCATCATGCCTAATGAAGATGGTGTACAGGGTGCATAAGATATATAGGTGCATCCAAAACCTCTTAAATCACCATTCACCAAATCACTATTCACTAATCATCAATCCCTGATCACCACCTTCCCGCTCAGCGCTTTGCCGTTTATTTTGGTTTTGTAATAATACAGGCCGTTCCGCATGTTTTTTGTAAGCCATACGGTTTTTTTCTGCGCCACGGGCAGGCACGACACCTCACGCCCGAATGCATCATAGATTATTATTTCGGTTG
>QMPO01000097.1 GCA_003648625.1 Bacteroidota bacterium | reverse complement strand
GGGCACCTTAAACATCAGTACCCTGTCAGGTTCAACAATACGTTCAATAATTCCAGCCGACTGAAAATGCGGGTTTTCGTTTACCACTTCTTCAATCGATTCGAGCACTTCGCGTACTGCCTGCAAGTACTCGTTTTCACCCGGATGTTTCTTTTCCAGGTCGTTCATTATTTTATTCAAGTTCATGTTCTATTAATTTAATTGTGAACGTTTTACGTTTTTTATTCGTGTATTGTTAATAATTTAACAGTGCAAAAGTATATTTATTTCCGACTGCAAAAGTAATTGTTTATAAATAAATAGAATTTTTATTATTTCTAAATAGTTAACTAATTTTTTAGTTGTTTTCTTGACATGGCTTAACTTTTTTACTTTCTTTGTAATAATTAACTAATGTTTTAGTTATTATAGAAAGAAGCCACATGAAACAACTCACCCGGGCAGAGGAACAAATAATACAGATTCTGTGGGATCTGGAAAAAGCATATGTCAGGGATATACTTGACAGATTACCCAAGCCCAAACCTGCTTATAACACCGTTTCTACAATTGTCCGAATATTGGAAAAAAAGGGATTCGTAGGGTATAAATCTTTCGGAAAAGCACATGAGTATTACCCGCTTATCTCAAAAAAAGAATACAGGAAGAGCTATTTCAAAAGATTTTTAAGCAATTATTTCGGAAATTCATACATGGCACTGACTTCCTTCTTTACAAAAGAGCAGGACTTAAGTCTTCAGGAACTGGAAGAAATAAAAAAACTGATTGACGAAAAAATTGATCAAAAGAAAAAATAATACAACAACATGAGTTTTCTCATCCTGCATCTGCTAAAATCAACACTGATCATATCGGTATTATATACCGGTTACGAGTTATTTTTAAGGAGAGAAGCCTATTTTCGCTTCAACAGATTCTATCTGTTACTCTCTGTGTTTTTGGCACTCTTTCTTCCGTTTTTCAGCTTTCCGGCCTCTCAACTGATTTCTTACACTCCTGTCCTGCCCGACATGAACATGAACACACAACTAACCGTTTTTACCCTGGAAGAAGTTGTGATAAGAGCAGGTAGCCGGTCAGGGTCGTTTTTAGGAGACTACCAGATGGGCATGCTGCTGATTATCTATTTCTCAGGAGTTGTTTTTCTGATTTCAAGGTTTTTGTTTCGATTGATCCGGATTGCTGTGCTTATCCGTAAATCCGTTCGACTAAAAAAGTACGGAGTCACCTTCGTTTTAGTACCCGACTCCCCTACCCACTCGTTTTTAACATGGATATTTATTGATCCTGAACTCCTGAAAAGCGATGACCTCCAAAAGATTATAGCCCACGAACAGGTGCACATAGCACAGCGCCACACATTTGACCTGCTCCTGACCGAGTTACTGATTATTTTCCAGTGGTTCAACCCGCTCGTTTACCTGCTGCGCAACAGGATTAAAGATAATCATGAATATCTTGCAGACAGGAGTATGATTTCAGGCAATTCGGGGTTTGCATCATATCATTCTTTATTGATACAACACTCAGGAATTATACCGACAGATATATTGACACATAATTTTAGTTATTCACTTTTAAAAAGGAGGTTACATATGATGAAAAAACCAAAACGCCCGCTCCGTTTCGGGTTGGGCGTACTGTTAATCACCGCCCTGTTTGCAGTGGTTTTCTTTGCCTGTTCAAGTCCGGACAAAGAAAATATCGAAGCCGACAAGGTTTTTACGGAAGTAGAGGTATATCCTGAATTTCCGGGTGGCATGGAAGGACTGATGAGTTATTTGTCCACCAACATTCGTTATCCTGAAAATGCCAAAAATCAAGGTGTTGAAGGACGCGTTTTTATCAATTTTATTATAGAGAAAGACGGTTCTGTGGACAGTGCCAAAGTACTGAGAGGTATAGGCGGGGGCTGCGATGAAGAAGCGCTGCGTGTGGTTAGTGAAATGCCCGACTGGACTCCGGGATATCAGCATGGCGAGGCAGTGAGAGTGAGCTACAATTTACCCGTTAAGTTTAGCCTGGATAAATCAGAACACAAGTTAACACATACTTATGTAATTGATGACACGGATTCGGTTTACACCTTAGTTGATGTAATGCCCGAATTTCCCGGGGGAGTAAATGCCCTGATGAGCTACTTATCTGAGCATATTACGTATCCTGAGCAGGCAAAAAAAGAGGGTGTTCACGGAAGAGTTTTTATCAGTTTTGTAATTGAAAAAACCGGCAAAGTAAATAATGTGAACGTACTCCGCGGCATTGGTGAAGCATGTGATGAGGAAGCTGTACGGGTGATAAGTGATATGCCTGACTGGAAGCCGGGTCTTCAGGACGGAGAACCAGTTCGCGTCAGTTACAATATTCCTATCAAGTTTGCTCTTAACTAAAATTTTTTATCCTCTACAACTAACTTTTTAGTTGATTTCTTATACTCCCGGGCAATATGTTCGGGAGTTTTTTTATGGGATATCAACCTCCACGCCGTCTTCAAAATAAATTACTTTCTCAAGCTTACCGTCCGGGCCGTACCACCTTTCGGCACCGTTCTTCAGGTTATTTACGTAGGAAACTTCCCTTTTGATCTGGCCATCGGGCCACCAGGCTTTCTGCGTTCCGCTTCCTTTGTCGAACTCACCCATACCGACAATTTTCCCGTGGTTGCTGTAATAGATCCACCGCCCGTGAAACAGACCGTCCAGATATTCGCCGGCTACCTGTGGAGCTCCGTCATTATAATATTTATAATATTTGCCTGTTAAGGTATCGTTTCGGTAATTCTCTTCCAGTACCTTATATCCAAAAGAACTGTAGGTTACCGCAAGACCATTTAGTTTTCCGTCTATATAAAACGATTCGGTTTCCGGCACTCCGTTTTCATACCACCGTTTTAAGGGGCCGTCAAGCACATTATCTTTATAATATGCTTCCAGCTCCTTCTCGCCGTTTTCATAATACCATGTCGATATTCCGTTCAGCTTACCGTCTTTGTAGTTTAACTCCGATTTCAGGTTTCCGTTTTCCCAAAACGACTTTTTGGTTTTTTCGGAACACGATCCAAAAATAAAAAGCACCGAAACAAACAACAGCAGTTTTGTCTTCATTTTCATCTGATTAATACCCGGGATTTAATTTAATCAGCCTCAGATCCCGGTATCTGAGTATATTCCAGCTTGTATTTTCAAAGTTTTTACCCCGTGCAGTCTGCTCAAAATGATAGGTGTTATGCGTCATCGTCATCGGGTACTCGGGGAGGCACGCATCGAATCTGTTTCCCAGATACAACAATGCATGCAGAAAATAATACGTTACATCAAATCCGGTAAAGCCCATCTGCCCCGGATCAGTTTTAAACTTCTTCCGAAACTTATAGGCCAGATCCTGCACATTTTCCTGCTCATAATCTACATACGAAGAGGAGAAATAGGTAAGCTTCATATTGCTGCATAAGGTTTGATTGAGTCCACTGAAACGTTCCCATACAGGTAAGCCGACCAGTTGTATATCAAACGTATCCCTGTATTGATTCAGGCGGTTCATCACATCCATCACAAAGGCCTTGTTGTCGCCATATAAAATCACCACATTCTTCCTTGCCGCAGACGCTTTACGGTGAAAAGGATGCAGGCTGTCAACCGAATAATTTATTTTTGTGAGATGGTTGGCAAACAAGGTGGTTCCGTCCGGGTCAGTAGATAAAATATCAGGGTACAGTTCCTGCCCTTCAACCTTAAAAACCGGGACCGGATAGCTTTTGTTGTAGTTCTCGTTACGTTGCGCCACGCCCACGCCAATCTCATATAGTTTTCTGTTACTTACGGCAACATTATTCGGGATCGTCTCACGGATCACATTTTGCAGTTCAACGATCTTATCCGCTGCTTTGTAAGCCGACTGAGAGATTAAAAAAACCTGCGCACCGGAATAATCTGTTTGCAAAAGTTTTTGTACCAATTCCGGCTGGTATTCTTCACCGGGTTTTACCTTGATCACCGTGTGGTATTTATGTGTGATCTCTTCCCTGAATGACAACGGATTGATGATGGGAATGCCAAAATTACCTGCAAACAATGCTACCTGGTCGAAGCTGCGGCTGAAGAACGGGCCGATGATCAGATCCATATGACGCAATTCGCTGTTTTGCATCGCCCTGGTTGTTTTTGTGATGCTCTGGTCCACATCATAAACATAAAGGTCAACCTTCATCCCCTGTTTTTGTAATGAGTCGACCGCAAGCAAAGCACCCTCGTAAAATTTTATAAAACGGAAAGGCCCAAAATCATCGTGTTCACTCTGCAAAAACTGCGTCACATCCAGACTGTCCATTTCTTCCAGATACAAGGGCACCATAAGCGCTATTTTAAATACACGTTTTGTATCAGGTTTCAGGTGCTTATGGCAATCTTTTCTGAAAATAGATCCGGGTGCCTCTCCGGCAACTTCTTCTTCAGGAACGACATCTTCCTCTGCAACTTCTTCGACAGACGTTATGGTTTTATCGCCGACAGGAATTTTGACAGATACACCGGGATACAAGCGTTTGCCAATACCCGGGTTGGCATCGGTGATCTCATAAACAGGAATCCTGTATAATTTTGCCAGCTTATTAAGCTTTGTTTTTGATGTAACGGCATACGTAAGGTATTCGTCAGTAACGACTTTTTTGGGTATTCGGATCACCTGCCCCGTTTTGATACTTGTTGTCAGTCCTTTATTTGCTTCCATCAGATCCTGAACTGTCAGGCCATACTGCCGTGAAATACTGTACAGTGTTTCCTTCTTTTTGACCTTATATGTGATAAATTCCTGTTTTATCTCTTTTTTCTTTTCCTGCGGGATCCTCAGCCTGTCACCGGGAGTTACCGTATTACCCAAACCCACATTCACAGCTTTCAGCTGGTGTACGTCCACGTGATACTGCCCGGCAATGCTCTGTGTTGTCTCTCCGCTTTTAACCACGTGCCTGAAGTCAGGGATGACCGCAATAGAGGGGTCAAAACTTACTGTTTCATCAGTTTCTTCATTGCTGTTGTCACGGCGCCTGTCATGAGCCATTTCAGCCGGTATTTTCAGGTATAATCCTTCTCTCAGCGGGTCACTCACTCCCGGATTGGCTCTCTTTATAAAATCTTCGGGAAGATGATATTCTCCGGCAATACTGCGTAAAGTCTCATTCTTTTTAACAATATGGTAGAAAAAATCAAAATCAGCTGATTTCAATTCACTTTTCAGCTCTTTCTCTTTACTGATCACAGGTATCCAAAGTTGCTGTCCGACGGAGATTCCATTGTTACTGCCCGGATTTTCAAAAAAGATTTCATCCGTACTCACTTCGTAGGCTTTTGCAATGGAATACACTGTCTGGCCAGCTGCAACCGTATGAATATAAAAACGTTTACCCTCCCGGATATCAGTTATCTGCGATTTAAGGATGACAGCTTTTTGTTGCGCCTGGAGCCCCACTGCCAAAAGCACCAGAAAGAGACTTATGATTAACTTCTTCACCATGAATTGATTTTAAGACATAACGGTGTTCAAAAATAAAAGAAACCTCTTAATGAACGTTTTTAATACAGAAATTGTTGTTAACAGTCGGCAGTCGGCAGTCGGCAGTCGGCAGTCGGCAATCACTAATCACAAACAGAAAACCTCAAATTATTCCCACTCGATAGTGGCCGGTGGTTTGGAGCTGATGTCATACACCACACGGTTCACCCCTTTCACCCGGTTGATGATCTCGTTGGAAACTTTAGCCAGAAAAGTATAGGGTAACTGCGACCAGTCAGCGGTCATGCCATCTGTTGAGCCTACAGCACGCAAAGCCACCACGTTTTCATAGGTACGTTCATCGCCCATCACCCCTACCGATTGTACGGGTAACAGCACCGCCAGCGCCTGCCATACTTCATCATACAGATCATACTTTTTCAGGTTACTGATGAAAATATGGTCCACTTCCTGCAAAATCCTGACACGTTCTCTTGAAACTGCTCCTATAATACGGATACCCAGGCCGGGACCGGGGAACGGATGCCTGTTCAAGATATGTGAGGGCAACTGAAGTGCTCTTCCTATTCTTCTTACCTCATCTTTAAACAAAGTATTCAGCGGCTCCACTACCTTCAGTTTCATAAAATCGGGCAGCCCACCCACATTGTGGTGCGATTTAATCGTAGCCGACGGTCCTTTAACCGATACTGATTCAATCACGTCCGGATAAATCGTTCCCTGTGCCAGCCAGCTGACATTTTCTATCAGATGTGCTTCTTGATCGAACACTTCAATAAAAATATTGCCGATGATCTTTCTTTTCTTCTCAGGGTCTTCCACCCCTTCCAGAGCATCCAGAAAACGGTCGGAAGCATCAACGCCTTTCACGTTAAGCCCAAGGTTCTGGTACGAATGGAGCACTTCATCGAATTCATTCTTGCGCAACAAGCCGTTATTCACAAAAATACAGTGCAGGTTTTTACCTACAGCTCTGTGCAGCAGCATGGCAGCAACCGACGAATCGACGCCACCCGACAAGCCCAGCACCACCTTGTCGTTACCTAATTTCTGTTTCAGCGCACTAACTGAAGTTTCAACAAACGAGTCGGGTGTCCAGCTTTGACTGCAACCGCATATTTCAACTACAAAATTGTGCAGCAACTTAACCCCTTCCAGCGAATGGTAAACTTCCGGATGAAACTGAATACCATATGTGTTTTCACCTCTGATCTTATAACCTGCAACTTCTACATCAGAGGTGCTGGTCACCTTTTCAAAATGCTCCGGCAGATGCAGAATTGTATCTCCGTGCGACATCCAGACCTGGCTGCCTTCCGACAAACCTTTCATCAGCACACATTGCTGATCGATGTATCCTAGGTTAGCCCTGCCGTATTCGCGGATTTCCGATGGCAGCACCGCTCCTCCTTCATGTTGGGCCATAAACTGTGCGCCATAGCAAACGCCCAATACCGGAACTTTTCCGCGTATGTTGGTCAACTCAGGAACAGGTGCTTCATCGTCGCGCACCGAAAAAGGACTTCCTGATAAGATCACACCTTTTATATCGTCACCAATATCAGTTACCTTATTGTAAGGATGAATTTCGCAATAAACATTTAACTCCCTCACTCTGCGTGCTATAAGCTGCGTATATTGGGAGCCGAAATCGAGAATAAGAATGGTTTCCTGCATGGTGCAAAGATAAAATATATACGCGCGCAGCCCATCAAGGCAAAACAAATATTTCAACAGTTTATCAAGAGGTTATTTAATCTTGTAATTTAGCAACAAAAACAGGACGATGCCATCAAAATCAAGAAAGAAAAAACAGGATAACAACAAAGGGCTGATCATTATCATCATAACAGTTATTGTTATTGCCGCCATATCTATTATAGCCGGCTGGTACTTTTCGGACAGAAACACTAAGGAAACTGTATCCGAAGGAACAGAACCATCCGTGCAACAGACCGACAAGCTCCCCTCCGCTATAGGATCCGTTTTGGACGGTACCTGGGTAAGCAAATATGACGGTGCTATATTAACTGTTAACGGACGAAGTTTCAGTCTGGAGCTCCCTTCGGTTGACAAGCAGGTATTGGTTGCGGGAACCATCCGCGTTCACGAGCAAACAGCCGTTCTGAAGAATATAAGCGCCAATGCAAACTGCAAAGGACTTGAAGGGCAATACACATTTTCAGTCAAAGACAAAAATCTACAGTTTCAACTGGTAAAAGATGAATGCGCCGGAAGGAAAGAGCGTATGACCGCCGGCTGGTTCAGGTTGTAAGCTAACAATAAAAAAGCCGCACAGAATATGTGCGGCCGGTATGCGCTCTTTTATCGCAAAAAGCGCCCTTTATTTTGAGAAAACTTTTGACAGCAGACCGCTAACGGCTTCGCCGCCTTTTTCATCCACATAGTTGACCAGGATCGGAGTAAACATCCCCACCATTTCCTGGCTCAGACCCAGCTTATCGAAAGCTTTGGTAACAGCAGGCATACCTACCAGCGATTCAGTAGCTTTACCCAATAATCCTGTATTTCCTCCGCCGCCTAATGCCGGTATAGCATCAAGGTATCCACTCATATCCGGAACAGCTTCTGAAACTTTATCAAAATCTTCGGATGGTAGTTCCTCTTTGGCGTAGTTAAACAACGCACCGGCACCGCCCATGGCTTGTTCGGAAGTAATCCCAAGCTCGCTGGTTAACATCTTAATCAGGTCATCACCTTCGGCATTCGCCGTGTTAATACCGGCAAACATCAGTACAGCAACTGACAATAAAACAATTCTTTTCATAGTTTGAAATTTAGATTTATAACTGCTGCAAAGGTACAATTAATAATTCAGCTCTGCTTCATATGCCGTTTCATTCCCCAACAGGTTTTTTACGGTTACTTGCTATACTGATGCTTGAAGATTGCCCGTGCCTGATGCCAAATGATAGCCCTGTACTGCTCAAGATGGGCACTTAAAACGGTGTGGGTTCTCAGGATTCGAATCCGGCTTCTGCTATGTCCTTCGCTGGAAGTCTTGAAATAGTCGGGGGGGCTGGAACCTTTATATATGTATTAATCAATAACCTCGGAGCAGAGTTTCCGAGGTATACATCTGTCAAAGATCTTATATAACTCGCAGCAAGCTGCGGGGAATATGACCCCGGGATCCCGACGTGCTATGCACTCGGGATCAGTTCGGCTAAATGATATTAATGCGTCTGCGACTTTTAATATCATTGTCTCACTGATTTGACGACTAAACATTTAGGTCTATCACCCGGTTTGTCATAGTACACTTCAAATTCATATAACCAGCCATGTGCTATATGGCAATTGTTGAATAAATACCTCACCTTTGATGAGGTAACCGTTTCGAAAGTATCTTCAATAGGTAACGTATTAATAGTTTTTAGTTGAGAAAAACCTTCTGTAAAATCCGGTTTGTAGGTTTTAATTCTTTGTTGAACATTTTTTGCATGCACAGCCGTTTTCCAGCAATTTGCACCATCATCCCAGTATTTAATAAAATAGCTCTCCATTTCAGCCTCCACACTACAATGCCAAATTACCACCCTGTTAAATTTTTTAGGTTCGCCAAAATTTATGGTTGCCTGCCGCCATCCGCAAGTATCTATTAACTCTTTGTGTCCACCTGTAAATGCAAGACCATATTCCCAATAGGCAGGTGCTCTTAAACCATCAACAAGATGCCATGGGTATTTGGCACTCCCCCAACCCCGATCTGATTCCATAGGGGAAGGAAAATCCATATCTCCGGGGTTTAACGCAATATCGTTATCCGGAGAATATATGGACAAATCATTTGATGATGATGAACATGATGAAATAACGCAAACAAGAATACTATAAAAAACTATCAGGAAAGCATTTAAAAATATCTTTTTATGTTTCATAATTATATTACAAATATAAAAAAAAGCATTCTTCTAAATTCAGTTGCGTCCTAAACGATGACAAAAGATTGCATTAAAGCCGTGAATGATTTATAGTTATCGGGTACTCTCGAAATGGGGGGCTTCCACCTTTGAAAAAATGCG
>QMPO01000096.1 GCA_003648625.1 Bacteroidota bacterium | reverse complement strand
TGAAGGAATTGCCATGATGCGCAAAGGGGGAAAAGCTGTAATGGTTATTCCGTCCGACCTGGCATATGGCCCACAAGGTAACAGAGGCATTCCGCCCTCATCAACACTTGTATTCGAAGTTGAATTAATCGATATCGTAAAGTAATTGAACGTTTATCGTTGAAAAAAAGCTAAAACCGAACAATCGGTTTTAGCTTTTTTTTTAGTTGTATTTTCCCGTGTCTGCCTTATAAATCTTCCAGTACTTGCTTAGTGCTAATTCGTGCGATTTGTATGTTTTATTATGCTCAAGTACAACAACCATACGAAAGGTATTCATGGAAGATGTTTTGTCGGCAAAAACCTCTTTTAATCCTTGAAAAGGGAAGATGGCATCAAAACCTGTCTGCTTCTGAATACGATACGGAAGGTGTATTGATTCAGATATTTCTGATGAGTCGATATAAGTAAATTCCCGGTTTTCCGAAATAAGTTCGCATCGGATATGGAGTAAATTCAATTCCTTTTTTGCTTCTACGCGTACAATAACATCCTGAATTTTTCTTTCCTTTTTTGCAATGATCACTAACAGATCAAGATCGGGAAATATCTGTTTTGATAAGGTGAATTGCCGTGATCTGGACTGACTTAGCTGCCAGATGAGTACACCAATTATAAGGATGACAAAGACAATGATGTATGAAAAGTCCATGAATAGTTAATCTTTTTCTTTATCATCATCATGTTCGATCTGATCCGGTTTCTTAGTCTCCTCAGATGCTTTTGGGTCCTTACTGTCGTCCGTTTTTAACTTCTTTCTTTTTGAAGAGGTACGCTTCTGTTTCGAAATATCCAACGAGCTGTCTTCTATAGCTTTAATATAGATGTCCTGCTGAGGAAACGGAATGTTGATGCCTGCTTCTTCCAGGGCATCATAAATACTCATAGCCACCTGGCTTTTAACAGTTACGCCTATATCAAACGGCACCCAGAATCTGATCTTAAAATCTAATGAGCTGTCTCCAAAGCCTTCAAAAGTAGCCCACGGAGCAGGTGATTCAAGTACATTGACATGATCACCGGCAGCTTTTGACAGGATCTCAAGAACCTCACGGGGATCGGAACCATAAGCAACACTTACAGGGACCTCTCTTCTTTTTTTCCGGTCCGACAAAGTCCAGTTTACCACATCATTCGAAATTAAATCTCCATTGGGAACGATAATTTCCGAACCGTCATAGGTTTTAATATTGCTTGACCTGACACCAATCGAAGTAACAGTTCCCATAAATTTACCAACTTCAATGACATCTCCTACCTGGAAAGGCCGTTCAAAAGCTAAAACCAGGCCGGCAATAAAGTTGAATACAATGTTTTGCAGGCCGAAGCCGATACCAACACCCAGTGCACCTGCAATCATCCCGAATTTGCTTAAGTCGATACCTGCTGCTGCCAAAACGAAATAAATACCAAATGCAACAATGATGTATCGTGTGATCATTGAAATAGCACCCGGAACGCCCCTTGGTAAGCGTATCCTCGGAAAAATTTCTTTATTTAACAGAATACTTACAATACGTACAATGACCGTTGTAATTACAATAACGGCAATTACACCTATGATAGCTCCTAAAGAGATGGTACTAGTCCCCACTGTCCAGCTGCTTTCCATCAAGCCTCCAAGCCAGGCCCAGAATTGATCGTTGAATCCTAAACTGACTAAGATAGATCTGACCCAGAAGCCAATGATAATAATACCCGTTATCGTATTGATCGATTTGACCAGTGAATTTTTGTTGTCCCTGATTATATTGGATCTTTGAAAAAACTTTGTCTCAAAGGCGATTAATACAATGCTGTCAAATATCATGGAAAGCAGGGTGTAGATAATAGCGGTGATGGTAGCATGGACAACGGAATTAACTAATAAAATTGAGAGACTGACATAACCAAAAGTGTTGCCTAAAAAGGAAAAGAAAAGGAATACAGCAAATATGTAAGAAAAGAAATAGAGAATATTCCAGACTTTGAAACTGAAATGTGTATCAAGGTGTTTACGCCGGTTGATAAAATGAAACAGAACATAGCCGGTAAAAAATATTTCAAGGTACACAAAAACCCTTGCTAAAAGTCCGATACCGTTAAACAGAACAAGTGCTTCATTGAGCAGCGCTAAAATTGTTAGTAACACTAAGAAAGAGGTGAACTTCTTTCCATATAATCGATAAAACATGAGCAGGCTCAATACCAGAATACTTAACAGCAATATATCATTTACAATCGAAGGTCGTATCGGATAAATCCATGCAGATGAGGCCAGTGTGAGTATTAAGGCTGTTCTAAAATAATTTGAAATGAAAAAGCGGGCAGTTTCCTGATTTATATCATTTTTCTTTTCATTATTTTCAATAAATCGTTTAAGCAGGTACAGAAAAACAACCAGAAATATAAAGACAAACAAGTGAAGACCCGTTTTGTTTGCGTAATCCACAAAAAATGAATTAAGGTTCTTTGATGATTCATTCAAGTATTTACGGGTTTGTATTTTTGCAAGCTGGTAAGAACCTATTGTGTCGTATGATTTCCATATGGGAGGGGCATCCTGCTCAAAATAAGATAACCTTACTTGTTCCAGTTCATTTAAGATTTCTTCAACAGTGAGAATAAACTCCGTAATATTATTCTGATTAAGGTACAATTGATTTAGCTTTTCGGATAGTTTTTCATCCACTTTTTCAATGTCCTTAATCGTACTGGTTAATCCTTTTATAAACTTATCTGGTGTATCTTGCTTTTTAGCTTCTGTGAGTGTTAGCTTCCACTGCTTGAGCATCAGGTCAGATCTCATTTTCAGATCTTTCAGTGTTTCAGTTCGTGTATTAATCTTTTTTCTCCATTCTTCTAAATTGTTTCTGACTTTTTTCCATTCTCTTTTTTCATCCTGCAGTTCTCTGTTCGAAAATTTGTTCTTGGTTTTTTCTATTCTTTTTATTTGTACTTGTATATATTCTTTTCCCACTGTTGTCAGCGAATCGATTGATTTTTGATCATCATAGGAATTAATTGTTTCTTCTATTATTTTTAGTTCATTATAAACATCTTCCGTTTTTTGCGAGATTTCTACCAGGGGAATAGCTTTAATAACGATTGTATCATTATTTATGATAACCGTTTCCCTGGGTTCTTCCTGTGCCAGACCAGCAGCGTAGAATAGAATAGCTATAATGAAGAGTAAGTTTTTTATACGGTACATAGCGTTTTATTTTGATATAAAATTAACAAGTTTACTTAGACCTGCGAAAAAAGGTTGCCTGTTTATACTGTGTCGGCTCGTTTAAACTCTTTGTTTCTGTCAAAAAGGTATCTGTACGTAATATGCGTCTTATAAACCTTACCACCTATATATTCAATGAGTTTTATCATTTTGGGATTAAAATCCCCAATCCAGTTCATTTCCAGGTCAGTGTACTTGAAATTTGGTTTTCTCACCTCGTCTTCAAAAGTAAGGATCATCCCGTCAGCTACACCCTGGCTCTGAAAGTCAGGTACAACGCCGAAAATGAGGCCTATAACTTTTTTGCTGACTTTTCTGATCCGCAGATTGAAAACCAGCCTGAGCTTATTTATTAAATGAAATTTCCCGTTAAAATGTTTTGTAACCTGGTAAAGATCAGGAATCATAATAAAAAACCCGACAGGCCTTTCTTTATAGTATGCAAATATCATAACACGCTGATCAAGGATGATTTTCATTTTATCAAACATTTTTACAGCCTGTTGTTTAGTTAATGGCTTAACACCGGGAAATCTTGCCCAGGTTTCGTTAAAAATGGTAACAAAATCGTCTTGATATTTGTCCAGGTTCTTTTTATCAATGGTTTCAAAAACAAAGTCATTATTTTTTCTGATCTCATTGCCTCTTTCATAAATAACAGGCTTCATGGAATCCGGAATAAGATCCATGTGAAAAGTATACTGGTCGAAATAGTTCTTAAAGCCATAACTTTCAAACAGATCGTTGTAGTACTTGTAGTTGTAGAACATGTTGTAATTAGGCTCATAAAAACCATCATACAGGCATCCCCAGAACATTTCCCTTGATCCGAAATTGATGGGGCCGTCAATAGCTTCCATGCCTTTATTCTTCAACCATTCCTTTGCTGCATCGAACATTGTATCAGCAGCTTCCTGGTCGTTTATGCAATCAAAAAAGCCAATACCTCCGGTTGGTTGCTCGTTTTTGCCTTGCTCATCTTTTGTATAAAAAGCAGCAATTCTCCCGACAGATTTATTTTGATCGTTGTATAACACCCATCGTATTGCTTCACCTTTCCGGAAAAGCTTGTTCCTCTCCGGAGTGAATATTTTTTCAATATCATCGTCCAGAGGTCTGATCCAGTTTTTATCGTTTTTATATAAGGGGACAGGCATCTCAAGAAATGCCCTGACAAGCTTTTTATTTGTGACTTCAACTAAATGGTAATTTTCATTCATAAGCACTTTATAATCTCTAATATTTTAATATCCAGGCTTCTTTATAATCATCAGGCAAACCCTGTTTTGCAAATGTTGCTGTTTTTATATTATCATACTTACCAAGGTAGATCCTGTAACGATCATCTTTTGTAAGAATACCTGATTCGGGGAATCCGTTCTTTTTTATTGGTTTTAAAGCTTCTTTAGCATCTTTCATCTGATCAAAACTTCCGAAGATCAGGTAGAAGAATCCCCTTGAAATTGTATCAGCAGGCCTTTTATTACCTGCATATAGTGCGGCAGTGTTCGTGTCGCAAACAGGAGGACGGGCAACCACATCGTTTCGCTGTCCGAACCAAACGGAAGCATAATGTTCATTGATACCAATGCCCATGCATACCCATTTCTTAGGCTGATAATCACCATTTGTCATGATCATATCAAGCACCTTTCTTGCTCCCGACCAGATGTTTATAATTGAATCACTGATCAGCGGGTCTTCAAAATACATCACCAGCTCATAACCCCGATATGGGTAGGAAGTAAGTTCTTTTGGTTTATCCCACATACATTTTTCATCAAATACATAGGTGTTGTAACAGCAGGCTTTCCAGTTGCCTTTGTCCGACCAGCTTGAAAGCCCGCAAATACTTGTGTCGGGACGATTGTTCTGCAAATCGTTAACATGCGTATGAGCAACATAGGACAGAGACGCCGAAAGTTTCAGTTTGGGTTTGTCGTATGAACTGCGTAAACTGTTTATTTGATTGAACAGATTCATTTCATCCAATGAGATACAGTAATCTTTCGGAATCTTATTCTGGGAAGTTGTCTCCAGGGAAAAAAGCAATAAAACGATTGAGAGCAGGAAGGTTTTACCATTTAATAAGTATTTTATCATTGCATGCATATTTTATTTGCTTCAGTTTGCCGGCGCATAAATTTACAAATATTGACAGAGTTTATAGAAAGGGAGAAGAGAATTTTACTCGGAAGGCCATCGGAAACTCCCTAGGTAGTTATTAATAAGGGAGTTGTATAAGTCAATAATGTTCTCCAGAAAATCGTTCCGGACATCCATTACCACCTCATTGATTGTAACTACCGGTAGTATTTTAGCCGATGTACCTGAAATAAAACAAGACTGGAAACGATTTAGTTCACTCATATGAATCGGCCTTTCTTCGAATTGTAACCTGTTGTTTCTCAGCAATTGAATAATCTTCTGGCGCGTAATTCCCGGCAGGACGTCAGATTGTGGTGTTGTGCAGAATGTTTCGTTATGGATAAAAAAAATATTCGATCTGCTGCCTTCAGTCAGGTACCCTTCAGGATTTACCAGTATCGCCTCATAAATGTCATGCTCTTTGATAAAATCATCGGCATTTTGCCGCAGCTTTTTATCCCTTGTTTTAATAGTCGGGTCAATCCGTGTGGCTGAAAGCGTTTTCACCGGCACACCGTCTGCGTATTGTTGTTCTGAAGGATAGGCAACCGGAATGAACCAGGCACGAAACTGCTTCGCATCATTATTGTTGAACTGAAAGCGTATGTTACCGTTTGGGATATCATTTTTCCGAATTAATGATCTGATTCTGTTCGTAATATGGGACCTGTTTACTGCCTGCGACTTATCTTTACGTACAGAGGTAAACGAAGAAAAGAAACGATGAAGATGCTCTTCCAGAAATAACGGGGTAAATTGAACAACCCGCAATACTTCATAAATCGTATTGTCTTCATCATCAACATAATTCTCAATAAACTTAACCGGAATTAACTCATTGTGTGTAACAAAGTGGTTACCTGTTACCTGTACCATATCAAAACTCTTAAAAGCCGGGCAAACCGCGATTCACAGAAGTTATAAATTCAAAAACACACCGATATTTATAATCAGGACTTATCGTTTCTGGTTTTAAAGTATTCTTCCAGAAAGGCTTTTGCTTTATCAAAATTTTCGGTTTCAACATAGATTTGTACCGCATCCTCAGGAGCGCCGTCAGCCCAACCCGCCTGAAGGCTTGAACTCAGCCTGTCTTTATAAATCGCCCCCATATCGTTTTCTTTGAGCAACTCTGCTAAAAACAGCCCTTCAGCTCTGGAGCCCGTATAAACTAATTTAATATCATCTGACATAATACTACATGTTTAATTAATGAATAAAAATAATGAATTTTATCCATAAAATCTATGGAAATATTTTATGAATTTAATTTTATGATAGCAAATACCATAACTGCTGCGCTAACTAACTGAACAGGAGAGAGGACAGATCCGTTAACAACATAATCGAAGAAAATAGCGGAAATAGGAAACAGAAGTTCGCTTATGGTGGCGATGATTGCTTTTACCCTCCGCAGTCCGTAATAATAAATGAAAATAGCTCCCGAGCCCGTTGTCAGGCCGATAATAATAAAAAACAACCAATTGGTGGGTGTTGTTTGCTCAAAATACATGTATTTTCCAAAAATTACGATATAAATGAGCAGCAGAACTGTGGTAAAACCATACCTGAAGAAAGTGGCAGTAATAAAATTATGGTGCAACAGGAATTGCTTAGAAAATACCGTAGAGCTTCCGAAGGAGAATGCGGCAAGGATAGCAAAAAATGAAGCGTACAGTACATTGGATTGACTTCCCGATTTGATATCCGGCAGGTTAAATCCGAAAGTAAGAAAATAACTGGCAATGATGGCCACAGAAGCCCAGATGGCAAAGTTTTTCCTGATTTTTTCTTTTAAAAGGATGGCTGCTAGCAGAATGGCAAAAATAGGTTGCAGTTTCTGCAAAAGAACAACAACGGAAAGCTGCTGAAAATCAACAAGAAACAACGCTTTAACAATAGAGATAGTACCCAGAGCACCGCCAAACGAAGCGATCAATAGCATAGAGATGAAATCCTGCCGTACAAACAGCTTCAGTTGACCGTATTGTTTAAACAGGAAAAGATTCATCAAAGCAAAAGGGATAAGGTGGAGTATGAATACAACATAGCCAACATCCAGGTTGTTAAGCCTGGGTGTAAGTACAACACCGTCAAATCCCCAAAGGATTGCCGAAATGCTAATGGCAATGGTTCCTTTGAGTACCGTTTTGCTTTTGATATCCATGCTTGTTTAATATAGCCTGCAAAAATAAGGAAAACGGGGTACTTGTAACAAATAAATACATTATTAAACCATTGCTGTACGTAAAACTGGGAATTTGGCTAAATTTGGGCAAAACCACTTAAAAATGGATTTACAATTAAAAGACAAATTATTTATTGTAGGAGGTGCCGGAGACGGATTTGGCAAAGCAGTGACTCTGGCGTTAGCCGGTGAAGGAGCGCATATCCTTGCTGTGAGCAGAACGCAGCAGAAGCTTGAAGTTATAAAACAAGAGTTTCCGGAGCAGATTGATTTTGTCACCGGAGACATTACATCCGATGAAATACAAGATGTAATTCTTGCAAAAACAGGTATTTCGAGTGTTTCCGGAGTTGTGGTTAATGCAGGAGGCCCGCCTGCCGGAGGATTTCAGGAGATGTCAATGGAACAGTGGGATGAAGCATGGAGAACTGTTGTGCGTTGGAAAATAAGCTTTATAAACAAACTAATGCCGGTATTACTCAGCAACCGTTATGGCCGCGTAGTTTGTATTGAGAGTGTCTCGGTAAAACAGCCGGTCGATAACCTGATCCTGAGCAACGCATTACGACCTGCCGTTGTAGGTTTTGTTAAAACAGCAGCCCGGGAAGTGGCTTCGGAAGGGATTACGATAAATGTACTGGCGCCCGGCTATCACCGGACCGCAGCCATGGAACGCTTGTTCGTAAAGAGAAGTGAACAGGAACATATCAGTGTTTCGGAAGCAAAATCACAGTTTGAGGCTGAAATACCGGTAGGGGATATGGGCAGACCCGAAGAATTGGCAAATCTGGCTCTATGGTTATTGTCACCCTTATCCAGGTATGTGACCGGGCAAACCATTACCCATGACGGAGGTATCGTGCGGGGAATATTTGGGTAGCTTTGACTTGAATTTACACAGATTTAGCAGCGTTACAAATGTAAACATAAATAATTTACTTCATTTAAAAAACCGTGTAAACAATGGATATACAGGTGAGTACACAAATGTATACAGCCGTTAATTCTCAATCCATTTAATGATTACCGGGTCGTCGGGCTTTATTTTAGGCTTTATCACATCCACCAGTTTTCCATCTGCTGAAATGAGGTATTTCTGGAAATTCCACTTAACCGAAGAATCGCGCACTCCATTCAGTTCTTTAGATGTCAGCCACTGATAAACCTCGTGGATATCTTTACCTTTTACGGATATTTTGCTCATTACCGGAAAAGTGACACCGTAGTTAAGCGAACAGAATTGTTTTATCTCTTCATCCGTACCCGGTTCCTGGTGCATAAAGTTGTTGGCAGGGAAAGCTACAATGATAAAGCCCTGATCTTTGTATTTCTCATATATTTCTTCTAATTGCTCGTATTGCGGCGTATGACCGCATTTTGAAGCTACATTTACGACCAGCACCTTCTTTCCTTTTAATTGACTGAATGAAAAGTCATTACCGTCTATATCTTCAACGGTAAAATCGTAAAAATCTGTGGTTTGAGAAGAACTGGTCAGGGGAAAAAGTATAACCATCAGGAAAAGGATAATAGTAGGTGCTTTCATATTAAAGATATTTTTGTGTATTAAATATGCAAATTAAACTTAGTAATAGTCAGCACAAAGCTATCACTATTCAATTAATATGAAAAAAATGCCCGGTGATGCAAGATCATCGGGCTGCGGCTTTGTTTAATACAGAGAATAATAAACTAACAAAGTAATTTTAAAATCTTTTTAGCAACCAAAGTTACCTTTTAACATGGTGTAATGAATTACAAGCAGATAGTGGCAGCTTCAGGCTGTCATTCAGTTAATTAACCTCAACTTTGAACCGATCAAAAGCCTGATTGCAAACGGCACAATGGTAATCATACCTTTGTAATTCATATTGCGCACTAATTTTCATAGAAGCGTCAAAGGGCCTCCTTAACAGCGGTAATCCGCAGTTAGGACATAAATACTCATTGGCAACCTCAACTGTTTTTACAGTTGTCCGATTACCTTTTGTTTCTTCATTTTCTTTGTTCCAGAACATAACTAAGCAATTTAATTAATAATATCAGT
>QMPO01000095.1 GCA_003648625.1 Bacteroidota bacterium | reverse complement strand
TTGTTTTTTAACTTCATATTTTGAAGACATAATATCAGAAACTAATATTTGGAACTCTTTTATTACAATACACCAACGATTATACAAAAAGCAACTTCCATTTTACATTTTAGATGAATATTATGAAGAAGAAATAAACCTTCAGGATTTAAGCTTTTTAATTTGGTATTTTATTAACACGGTGCAAGAAGAAAAATTTATTGCTCCTTTTAACGATTTTATTGTTAAAACAGCAGATAAAGTAATGGATGTGTTTGATAAAACTTGGGAGTACGCCCCAGAGAATGAATATTTAAAATCGTTTTATCAAATAGGTAAGAATGAAGACGACTTTTATGTCGCCCGTAATTTGATTGACACAATTCTCTTTAAAACCTATCTGTTTTATCCTGATACTTTGCTAAAATTAAAAGAGCAAGAACTTGAAATAATAGAAGATAGTAAGGATGATAAGAATATTATGATGTTCTTAAACGATAACAGGGACAACACACTACATAAAACTCACACTAGATTACTAAGCTTGAAAGGTAAAGAATGGGCTTCTGAAATTTTAGGGAATAATCATCCTCTTAGCAAGGATTTTTTAAACATATCACAAAGAATAAGAGGTTTCTTTTTGTATAAAGGACAAGACAATAATAATATCTTTATTGAGCATATTGCATCAGGCAAAAAATTTAATTTAACAAAAAAATCTTTTGACCATTCAGCAACATTAAAAGAAGTAGATACAATATTGTTTATGGGTATTGTTCAATGGAAAGAAGAATGGTGGTTTTCTGGGGTGTTTTTCCAACAACCATTTAATCCGGATTTAATATTGGACGAAAAGAATTCACTAGAAAGTAGAATGACTGTTAACTTTTTAGACCATCACAGAAAAGAAACGGAAGAAACTCTTAAAATGCAATTAAATGCTTTTAAAGATTTTAATAATGGCTCACAAATAGCATTTCTACCATCAGAAAAAATTGATGATTTTATTAGAGGTTATACTAAATATTTTAACGATTCATTAGACATATCTAACAAAGAAAAGGAGGAAGCAAAACAACGAGCTATAAAAGAAGGGTTTTTTGGCACAGAAGAAGATCATAAATATTACGGTGAAGTATCCGATACAGGTTTGGTGTTTTTTAACCCTAAAAGCGGAGTAGAAATTGCTTTGGCCGTGAATAGTGCTTTCCCGTTACCCAATAATCCTTTTTTTAATGTAGAAGATAGCGAAGACGATATTATGTTTTTATTAATATCAGACGAAATATCAACAGAATTAGCTTTGTATTGTATAGACAACTGTAAAAATAATTTGCCATTTTTTAATGACAGTACTGGAAAAATATATTTGAAAGATATTGATTTCTTATTGCGATTTTGGAAGAAAAATAATTATTACGCAAAACCATCAATAACTTTTACAGGACAAGAGGAAAAAACAGCCAGCAGGTAAAAAATAAGCGAGATAGCAGTGTTATCAAGGTTTGTAGCCCGTTTGAACTTTCTTGCAAGCATGAAAATTACTGCTTCGAAACCGCTTACTTTTCATATACTTGAACGTTAGGCAAAATGCGAGAAAACTCAACAAATCAATGAAATATAGAAAATTAATCATATTGATTTTTGCATTATTGTTTTGGGCAAATGGAATATCTCAGAATAGACAAAATGTGTTTAATGAAATAACTGAGTTCATTGAAAAAGAACGAAAATCGTATAATATTCCTAATGTAGTCGTCGGAATTACAAATACTGACAGCATTTTATATCTTCAAAACTTTGGAAAAGGAGAAATTGATGATTTATATTTAATCGGTTCAAATAGTAAATCGTTTACAGCCTTAGCCATTTTACTCCTGCAAGAAAAAGGCATACTGGATATAAATTTACCAGTCAAAAATTACTTGCCTTGGTTTAAATACAAGAGTTCTGAACAATCAGACAATGTAAGAATAATAGACCTTTTAAATCACACCTCTGGTATACCTAGAAAATCAGGAATGTACGAACCAAACAGTAATATTGAAATTAAGGAATACTATGCTGATATATTAGAACAAATATCCCCAAAGAATAACAATATTGGAAATTATGAATATTCAAATTTAAATTATCAATTACTGGGTTTAATAATTGAACAAACTTCAAAGAAAAAATATTCTGAACTCTTAAAAAATGAAGTTTTTGAACCCCTTAACTTAAATAAGACATTTGCAACAAAAAATGAAACTGAACAATACGGACTTATTGAGAGTTATCAATATCTTCTTTATTTTCCTTTTCTTAAAAAATCAGTTGACTACAATGACTATACTGTTTCCTCAGGTTTTATTGCAAGCACCGCAGAGAATATGTGCCAATATTTAAAAGTATTAATGAATGCGAAAGACACCTCCCAAAACTTGGTTGTTAACCAAAATATTGCTAACCAACTTTTTAAACCAAGAGTGGAAAAAGGTTCTGCCTATGGTATGGGTTGGGAAATACGAAAATGGGAAGAATTTGAAAGGTTTAAACACGATGGTTTAACACAAAGTTTCAGTTCTTCAATGCTAATTCTTCCAGAATTGGAAATTGGAATTGTAATTATGACAAACGTGAATAATTTACCTTCAACAATTGAAATGGCTGATGGAATTTTACGAATTCTAACAGACAAAGAGAGAGTTGAATATTCAAAGGTTGGCTTTTATTTACGAAACAGCCTTCCTCTTTTCGCTCTTTGGGTTTTAATAGTCCTGTTTTTTCGTATCAAACAATGGATTAGACTTAAGTTCCCAATAGGAATTAATAAAGGCGTTTTATCAAATATGTGGCTGATTATTGGTGTTGCATTTGGTTTGTTTTGGGTCATCTATTTTCCAGTTGCATTTAACACTCCGCTTTTTGCAATTATTGACTATGAACCGAATAGCGGATATAGTTTGATTACTCTGACAATTGGAATTATTATTAATTCATTGATTGGATATTTTAATAAGACAAGGAAGCACTTTGCCTAACAGCGGCTCATAGCCAATGGCCAGAAAGTGTTTCATTGAAAGGAAAGTTGTAAATTGAATAATGAAACTAACAACAAAAATTCAAAGACAAAACGGCCAAAGGCCATAGCCGCAAACCGCGTGGGCAAGCAAGAGAATCGACACCATAATAACGTATAGATATAACCAAAGGTCATTATGATAATTTAATTATCTTTGTCGAAAAAACAAAATGTATCAAAGATTTATAGAGAAAATAGTAAGAGAGAAAGTAGGAAGTGGAAAAGCAATTATTATTGTTGGTGCCAGACAAGTTGGAAAGACAACTCTGATTAAGAACATATTACATGAGAAAGAATATTTGTTTCTTGATGCTGATGATCTAACAATTAGACAACTCTTGACAAGCCCAAATACAGAACAAATAAAAACGTTTCTTGGAGATTACAAAACTGTTTTTGTTGATGAAGCTCAAAGAGTTGAGGGAATCGGTTTGACATTGAAGATTATTACTGATCAATTCAAAGACGTACAACTAATTGTTTCAGGTTCTTCTTCATTTGATTTAGGGAACAAGCTTAATGAACCATTAACAGGCAGAAAATGGGAATATGAACTATTTCCAATATCATGGGAGGAATTTGAAAACAAGGAGGGTTATATTAAAGCAGAACAACAAATAGAAGACCGTTTGCTATTTGGCTTTTACCCGGAGGTTTTAAATAACCAGGGTAAAGAAAGAGAAGTATTAAAAAACTTAGTAAGTAGTTATTTGTACCGAGATATTCTCGCATTCTCAGATATCAGAAAACCAGAAATACTAGATAACCTGTTATTAGCGCTTGCATTACAAGTGGGCAGTGAAGTTAATTACAACGAACTATCTCAAACAATTGGAGTTAACAAAATAACAATTCAAAAATACATCAACATCCTTGAGAAAAGCTACATTGTTTTTCGACTCAACAGTTTTAGCAGAAACATAAGAAATGAAATAAAAAGAAATCGGAAAATATATTTTTATGACAATGGCCTTAGGAATATGATTATTGGGAACTTCAATCAGATTAAATTAAGAACCGATAAAGGAGCTCTTTGGGAAAACTTTCTAATCTCGGAAAGATTAAAACAGAACTTGTACAAAGACACATTTGCCAGAATATATTTTTGGAGAACAAAACAGAAACAAGAAGTAGATTTTGTTGAAGAGAAAGATGGAAAGATAACGGGCTTTGAATTCAAATGGAAAGCAAAACCTAAAATGAAATTACCTGAAACTTTTGTGAAAGCATATAATGCAGAAACAAATATAATTGACAGAAATAATTTTAGAGACTTTGTAATAATATAATAGCCAGCGCATAACAAAAAATATAATGCATGCCGCCGTTTGTGCCACCCAGAAAAATCAACAAGGTTAGAAACTAATTTAGTGTAAAGTCTAATCTTGAACTTATGCTAAGAATCTATCTTAACGAACATGCGTTACGTTATACAAACATCCTTTACAAAGTTATAGAAACATCGTTTACACTTTTTAAGTAGAAATCTGAAACAAAAATTCAGATTATCATGCCTTGGAAAGAAATAACGAAAATGGAACAAAAAATTGAATTTATTTGTGAATGCCGGATAATGGGAGGTGACCATTTTTGGGGAAGGCTACATAAAGACTTAGTGTTTGGGATTATTTCAAATAATCAAACTGGTTTTTCGTCGATTTTGAAAATAAATAGTGTTCTTATTGAATGTGATGGATACAATAGCATTTTAACAAATTCTGATACTGAAAAAATAGTTCCATTAAATGAAGATTTTGATATTTCAGAAACCTCATATTGGACTAGAGTTCATGATTTGAGTTTAGATGACTTTGCAGGGAAAGGTGAAAAATATATTGGTTACAGGTCATGTTTTTTCTCTTCGGGCAGACCATTTCGACATGAAATCCGCTACTGCCCATAGCCTAGGCCGTTGAACATCCCGTAAATCAGCTTATATTTACCGGAAAATTAATTACTAGGGTTAGTCTTCAGACAGACTTCTGTTAGCCATAAATAAGTTAAAAAAATGTTACGTGTCGAATCCATCCTGAAAGCCATGCCTGAGTTTGCTTATGTGTTTAACAAGCATAACGAATTGGTGCTGTGGAACAAAAATCTGGAGTCGCTTTTAGGATATTCACCGGATGAGTTATACCGGAAAAATGTCTATGACTTCATGGAAAAAAGCGTGAAGGATATCAATACAGAAGTCATAAGTAAATTGTTTCGCGATAAAGAGGAGCAATCGCTGGAGCAAAACATACTCACAAAATCAGGGAAAAAGATACCGGTGATTGACACGGCCAATTATGTGCTTATTGACGGGGAAGAATACATGGTGGGGATGGCCATTGATATCAGTAAGCTAAGGGAAACCGAAGAAAAGTTGCGGCTGGTAATTACCGAACTGCAAGACCTGAAAGACAAGTTGCAATCTGAAAATATTTACCTGCGCAAAGAGATTGAAAGCCGGCACGGTTTCGAAAAAATTATCGGAGACAGCGAACCCCTGATGCATTCTCTTTTCCGGGTCGAGCAGGTTGCCGAAACAGACACCACTGTCTTGCTGGAAGGGGAAACCGGCACGGGAAAAGAACTTTTTGCCCATGCCATCCACAAGCGGAGCAAAAGAAAGGACAAGCCTTTTGTAAAAGTGAATTGTGCTTCCCTGCCCGCCAGTTTAATTGAAAGCGAGTTGTTCGGTCATGAGAAAGGTGCTTTTACAGGGGCCATTCAAAAACAAATCGGAAGGTTTGAGCTGGCAGATCAAGGGACTATTTTTCTGGATGAAATTGGTGAGCTCCCGTTCGATCTGCAAGCAAAACTATTGCACGTTTTACAGTCGGGTGAATTTGAACGGATTGGCAATCCCAAAACTGTCAAAGTAGATGTGAGGGTGATTGCCGCAACTAACCGCAACCTGGAAAACCAGATAAGGAAAAAACGCTTCAGGAAAGACCTGTATTACCGCCTGAATGTTTATCCCATTACCATCGCACCCTTGCGCGACAGAATTTCCGACATTCCCCTGTTGGCTGAACATTTTGTAAAACAGTTCAACCGTCAAATGGATAAGAACATCAAAAAAATACCGGTCAAAACCATAAAACAACTACAGAAATACTCGTGGCCGGGCAATATTCGTGAGCTGGAAAATATTATTGAACGGACCGTGATCATCTCCCACGGTTCCTCTCTGTCGGTTGATCCGATTCTGGAACCCCGGTTTGAAGAGACGGACAAACTCCTTCCTCTGGCCGAATATGAACGGCGATACATCATCAAGGTCCTGGAAAAAACATACTGGCGTGTCGAAGGCCCCGAAGGTGCCGCCCGGATTCTGGATATGCACCCCGAAACACTACGTTCACGCATGCGAAAATTAGAAATTAAACGCCCAGTTTCCTGATCATACCACCATGATATTTCATGTTTACCGTTACATTTAACGGTTCTTTTCTCAAGAATCATTTTCTTTTTCTTTTTTTAAATACCGTATAATACTGCCTCTTAATTATTTACAGATTTTCGTAAAATCGTGGCACTCTATTTGACTACTCTTTTGTTCTGTTGAAACAAATTAGCAGCATACATGGAAAGAAACTTATGATCAAACTGGAAATTACTGTCCAACCCAAAAGCGAAAAGTTTTTAGAATTTTCACAATCCCTTACTTCGATAAAGCCGAAACTTAAACTGTTCTGCTCCTCGGTGCAGATAACCGAAGAGGAAAATGCATTTACGATTATTATAGATATGGATTCGGTTCAGGAACTGACAACTGCCTTAAGCTCTACAGAGCTTGGCATTCTGTCAGGTGCTATCAGGACACTTGCCAAAAAAGCTGATGTTGTAATTCATGGTATTGGAACTAAAAAGAAAGGCTCTGATTTGCAGGAAATCCGTCTGAATTATTTAAAAAAGAATAAAAAGCAATCATTCAATGAAAAATAAAAAAACATTATTACCCATCCTCCTTCTTGCGTTTTTGGGCTTTACAAATTTACAAGGACAGGATGAAAAAGCAGATCTTGAAAAGGCTATTCAAAACCCGATTGCAGCATTATATACGCTACCATTCCAGAACAATACGCATTTTGGCGTGGGGCAATATAACAGGACACAAAATGTAACGAATGTTCAGCCGGTGATACCGATTGGACTGGGGGAGAACGTCAATATGATCGTCAGAACGATTATACCACTGATCACTCAGCCTGTTGGAGAAACCGACACCAAAATGGGGCTGGGAGACATTGCCCTTTCCATATTTTTCACTCCCCGTAAGCCCGGAAAACTGATCTGGGGCGTAGGTCCGGCCATAGGTCTTCCAACCATTACCGATGAAAGCCTGGGCTCCGGAAAATGGACGGCAGGCCCCGCCATCATCCTGTTGATACAACCCAAGGGCTGGACTTTCGGAATGGTGATGCAGAACACCTGGTCGTTTGCCGGCCCATCCGACCGGCCGGATGTAAATCTTTTTTACACTCAGCCTTTCATCACCAAGAATTTACCAAAGGGATGGTATATCAATACCGGACCAATCATAACCTCGAACTGGACAGCAGAAAAAGGAGAACAGTGGTTGGTACCAATGGGTATTGGTGCAGGAAAATTGTTCAGGATAGGGAAACTGCCTATCAATGCACAGGCCGGGTATTACAACTTTGTTGTTAAGCCTGAAAATGGTCCGGATTGGGAATTGCGCGTACAGCTCAATTTACTGTTTCCGAAATAAAGAAGACCAGATAAGTAAGTAGTACATGAAAAAAATATTAATCATTGTTGTCATTGTTTTGTTGACGTATTCGGCTGCTACAGCCCAGCGCATCAGCGCTTACCAGGCAGGTTCCTACCAGCCCGGTTTAATGAATGTCCGCGACCTGGCACCTCCCGATGCAGGAATAGTTTTTATAGATTATAGTTTTTTTAACAACAGCACTTCCTATGTTGACCGCTTCGGGAATAAAGTAAATAGCCTGACCATTGATCTTACGCCCATTAATCCTGAAACAGGCGAGGTAACACTCGATCTTGATCAGCAGGTATCGGGTTACGCAAATGTTCCGGTTATATTTTACACTTCAAGGTTCAGAATACTTAAAGCTAAGTATATGGCCAGTATCAACCCCTCGTATTTGACATCAAACTACCGTATGAACATGCATACTTCCGATACGTCGGTTACGTCAACAGGAAACACCGGTGGCTTTAGCGACATTTCGTTCATCCCCCTGGGATTGGGCTGGTCGGTTGGAGATAAGCTTGATATTTCATTCTTTTACACGGTTTATGCCCCAACCGGGAGGTATGAAACCGGGGCAGACGACAATATTGGCAAAGGATACTGGACACATCAGTTTCAGGTACCTTTCTACCTCTATTTTCTGGAGAAAGCAACGGCTCTGTTTGTGATGCCGACCTATGAAGTAAATGGAAAGATAAAGGATTCGGATGCGCGCGCTGGCAACCGTTTTACCATCGAGTATGGAATAAGTCAGTACGTGACTCCCTGGCTGGAACTGGAAATTATCAACGGGCACAACTGGCAGGTAAGTGACGACAAGGGAGAAGATGTCTGGTGGCGCGACACTCCGCTTGATGCCCGGGATCAAACCAGCACTATTGGTTTCGGCGTGGGCGCATGGCCCTGGGCCGGACGGTTGAACATCCGCGTAAAATACGCCATGGACTACGGCACAAAACAACGATATAAAAGTAATTTCTTATCCGCCAGCATTATTTTTATCCCAAATATTTTAGCCGAAAAACCTAAAGAATAAATCATCAGGAAAGCTTTCTGAAAGATGATGAAAAAACAAATTAATGTCAAAAACAAAAAAAATCATGAACGATGAAACATCTTTGATTAAGGGAATAAATAAAGTTTCCAAATCAGCACGAAACATTTAAGATAAAATGCTCAACATCAACATAAAATACGACCATCTGACACATAGAACTATCCAGTTCTGTGGTTATTTGTTTTTTGTGTTGGTCACTTTTCGTTTTTCAAACTTGGAAGCAAAACAAACCGGGGCTAAAGAAAAATTAAATGCCTCCGACTATATTTACCAGCTAAAAATAAAAAAGTTTGGCGGAGATTAATACATAAGAAACACGAGGTCAAAAAAGATAAAAAAATAAACAGATTGTAACTAATTAAATTTTAAATCAATAAAAAAATCATGAAAACACGTTTTAAAAAACAACTGAGTCTCATCATCGCCATCACACTGCTGGCTTTTATGAGCAGCAGCCTTACAGCACAAAAAACCTACAAAAACACGACCGATATACCTGAGTATATCACAACCCCGGATGTGGTAGAAACATCTATTGGAACACTACATTTTTTTGATGGAGTACCTACTAAAGAAACAGCAGAACTTACTCAAGATTTCTTATTAAAAGCAAGAGGGGTTGATGCCTTTTTAAAAGGGATTCCCGGAGCATCACTGCAAGCACTCAGAAAAGGCCCTGCTGCCCTCGGCGTAGATGCAGTGGGTAAAGTTGCACTTTTCGAAAAATTGATGGATTCGCACGCACTTTTCTTGACTGCGAATACATCTACACTTTACATTTTTCCTTATGTTAATACCACAGACGGACCTGTGGTTGTTGAAGTTCCACCAATGATGTTGGGTGCTTTTGATGATGCATGGTTTCGTTTTGTAAGCGATGTTGGTTTAGCGGGCCCGGATAAAGG
>QMPO01000094.1 GCA_003648625.1 Bacteroidota bacterium | reverse complement strand
TGTATCCTCGGGAAAAACATACGGGTAACCGGTGTTGGGGGGCTTTCTCTCTTTGTCAGGCGTTGTAGCCGGTTTTAGCATGTTCTGGTCATCATCTGTACGGTGCTTCTTTTGTTTTTTCAGTTTATTGTTGGTTTTTGGTTTCAGGTTGAATACGAAGTTGTTTAAAGTCGAACAATAAATTACAAGTTATCATTCTGTAAATCGGAAAATACATATTTTGTAGTCATATTAATAACCGCATAACCTTAAACAACTTCTACAAATAAAAAAACGTTTATCGATTCTTTTATCCCTGTTTTCCACTATTTTTTTCAAATAGCGGTTTTTGGGGATCTATTTCATACGGCACTTTTACAAACAACACGGTTTGTATTTTCATCACTGTTTCTATTTATTGGTACCATATACCATAAGTTTTTTACCCCCCCCCTCTGTGAAAAAATTCACAATAGATTGTTTTTCTGTCTGTTATGGATTTAAATTTTAATTGTTATAAATAAGGAGGATTATAAAGCACAACAAACTGAGACAGTTTTAGCAGCCAAATTACGACATGTTATTTTGTCATTCTCTTTTATAAATACCTGAAATATTCAAGCGGTATTTCGGCATTCTTTTCCGCCGGGGTAAAAATTTCCAGCAAAGCGGGTCTGTCTTTTTTTGTCAACCAGGTATAGCATTTTTCAACTGTTACGTTGTTGTTCGTTTCAAATACAGGCTTTTTTCCAAGAGTTTTATAAATTGAAAAAAGTGCAACACGGGGCTGCGCTTTTAGTTGCCTTATTTCGGAGGAGAATATAAATCTCATATCAGACCCACCCTGCCCCTCCCGGGAGGGGAATTTGATGCTGAATTCTTATTTTAATTTCATGAAATGAAGGTGGATTGACATTATAAACATAAATCCCGTTTTGACCTGGTTATAACTCCCTTCCACGGAGGGGTTGGGGGTGGGTAGTGTTGCCACGTTTATTTCAAATACCTGAAATATTCAAGCAGTATTTCGGCATTCTTTTCCGCCGGGGTAAAAATTTCCAGCAATGCCGGGCCGGATTGTTCGGCCATCCAGCAGGTGAAATTCTGTTTGAATTGCTCCTGATTTTCAGCCTTGAAGTATTTTACATCAAATGCTTCTGCAATTCTTTCGGCTTTCCAGTTATGCCGTGCCTCAAAAAACTCTTCCAGATGTTCTGTAGTGGAAGGCCCGTCGATAAACCTGAAAATGCCTCCTCCTCCGTTATTAATAACAATGATTTTAAAATTCGATTTCAGATATTTATTCATCAGGCCGTTCGAATCGTAAAAAAAGCCCAGATCGCCGGTAACTAAAACATGGAGCTCATCGTTAACAAATGCTGAACCCGCAACAGTCGATAATTGTCCGTCAATACCGCTCACACCGCGGTTTGAAAAATAATGGAACTTGCTGCTGCTGCCAAATAACTGGCTGTAGCGGACCGGTGTGCTGTTGCCCAGGTGCAGGTTTGTTCCTTCCGGCAGATTCTTCAAAATAAAATCGAAAACCCTGAGATCGGAATAAGGTGTTTTCTTCAGATAAGCATCTCGCCTGCTTACCACCAGCTCTTTTCTGTTTTTCCAGGTAACTGTGTAGCGGCTGTCATTTTTCTTTACCTGGGGGAGTAATTCTTCAAATAATACTTCAGGTTCGGCTTCAAGCACTTTCCTGAGTTTAAAATACGTGTCCGTTTCCTCCCCCGAAGGAGATATGTGCCAGTGCTCTTCCGGCGGATGGTCGCGTAAAAATTTCTTCACCATCTTCGACACTACCGGGCCGCCGAAAGTGATCAGCAACCCGGGTTGAAAATCCGCTGCTTCCTGCTCATTTATCGTCGATATTACATTGTCAATAGTGTCAATAAACGAATCTCCGTTCACATTGGAGGTCGTTTCACTCAACAGTACCGCTTTTTTTTGCTGAACAAGGGCGGCGAGTAAGGTGTTAAGTTCATTGTTCCGGTTCTGCTGGCCGGCAATGATCATAACTTTATTCCTGTCATTCCATGACGAAGCCAGCTCTTCAGCCAGATGTTGTACATCATCCTCCTGCTTTTCAAAGTCAGTTATTTCCACGTCAGGGGTTTCTTCGGTGGTACCATACAGAGGTTCACGAAAAGGAATGTTGATATGCACGGGACCAGGTTCAGGATATTGCGTCAGGTTGATGGCTTCGTTGATGATATTCATTGTTTCCTGCCGCGATTGTTCATTTTCAACCTCCACAGGTAATTCAAAGCTTCCTTTCACGTAATTCCGGTACACATCATGTTGCCGTATCGTCTGTCCATAGCCCCGGTCAATCAATTCCGGAGGCCTGTCAGCCGTCAGCACCAGCAAAGGAAGCTTTCGGTAATAAGCTTCGGCAATGGCAGGAGCATAATTTAAAGCTGCACTTCCCGAAGTGCACGCCACTGCCACTGTTTTTCCTGTTTGTTGTGCCATCCCGATCGCAAAAAAGGCGGCACTTCGTTCGTCCACAATACTTAAAGCATGCACTTCCGGCCTGCCTGCAAAAGCAATAATGATCGGTGCATTTCTCGAACCGGGAGAAATGATGATGTCAGACAATCCTTTTTTGATGAATATTTCAGCCAGCAGGCGTACGTTTGTTTTATCGGAAGTCATAGAAGGCAAATGTCAGAAATTTTCCAGAACAGACAACAATGTTTTGGATTTATGTTCTGTTTCTTCCCATTCCGCTTCTGCCACCGAAGAAGCCGTCAGCCCGCCTCCAACGAAAACATGGACTATTTTTTTGTCAAATTCGGCACACCGGAGGTTCACATAAAGTTCCGAACAGCCCTGTAATTGCCAGGGACCTATGAATCCTGTATAACATTTCCGCTGATGATCTTCTGTCTTCAGAATATATTCAAAAGCCTCTTGTTGTGGCATACCGCAAACAGCAGGTGTAGGGTGCAGGCGGCTGACCAGTTTTCCGGTCTTATTCCGTACTTCTTCAGCCGGAATTCTAATCCGGGTGGCTAAGTGGCCTACCTTTCCTGCCAGCACAGTTTCAGGACCATGTACCTCGTAATTTTTTATCCCGAGTTCATCCAGTCTGCTGGTAATAAACTCCGTAACAATCGCTTGTTCTTCTGTCTCTTTTGGTGTCCAGTGGATCTTTCCGGAAGGCTTTGTACCGGCCAGCGAAACGGTTTCGGCATAAGTATCATCCACTTTCAGAAACAACTCCGGGGATGCCCCTATCCACGAACCCACCCCCGGCAGGTAGCATATATAATTGAATGAATCCGCGTATTTTTCGTTTAAAAGTGTAAACATAAGACCGGGATCCATTTCTTTTTGGAGTCTCTTTTCAATGACCCGGGATAGTACCAGTTTCTTCAACTTTCTGCTTCGCAGATCAGCGATAAGCTGTCTGGCTTTCGCGAGATATACTTCTTTATCCCATACCTCATTGAGCATGTCCTCAGTTTTTTTATCCTTCCGGAAATCAGGAAGTTGCTCTATTTCCTTTAGCTCTTGTAACGAACCGGGCAGCAGGTCAGGCTGTAGTACATAAGCTTTCCCGGTATGTGCGCTTTTAAAAGGTGCTATGATAAAACCTTTGACCGATTCGATATCTTTAAAATCAACTAACTGTACGGTTTCCGTTAACTGAATGATCAGGTGCACTTCTTTTTGACCCGGAAGGCGCCAGGCAGCAAAGGGAAAGCCTTTCGTCCACAAAACTGATATAATATGTGTCAAATTATCTGTTGTCATCTTCGATAATCAGGACTGTGAAATTAATTGACTAAAATAAAAATAAACTGCCTCATTACACTCCGTTTTTTGCACAAGTTGTAATTATATTGAATTATTTAGATATTTCTTAGCCGGATATAAATATTTTTATTTATTTCGTACTTAACTGAGGATCATGCATCATCTCAGGTACACTTGTCTTAGTGAATAAAAACCGGAACGATAAAAGCTAAACACCAACAATGGAAAAGAAAAACAAACGAAGAATCATCAAAGATTACGATAAATTAGATGATGAGATCAGAGAGCAGATCAAGCTGTTTTATCCCGAGGGATTTGATCAATCGCTGATCTACTTTACCGACAAAAACGGGAGACTCGTCAGTGCGCTGCCTTTAGAAACAGATGAAATTTATTACCTGGTTCGTATGACGGTGAATGAAGCACGCGCTATCATCAGTGATGACGATGATTATGATGATGAAGGGCTTTTGAAAGAAGGCAGCAAGCTGGCTTTCGAAGACAAATACAGCGACCTTGATTATTTGGCAGACAGTCTGGGAGACAGGGATATAATAGATAACGATTAAACCTGCCCTTTTACTTTTTCGATACAATAAAATTGGTCATCCGGCAGGTGGAGAGCAATTTTCCTTTTTCGTTTTTCATATCAACGTTCCATACATGTGTGTTTTTTCCCCTGTGAATGATATGGCCTTCGGCATATACCCATCCCGAACTTATCGTTCCCGTATGATTGGCACTTATCTGAGCACCGCGTACATCGTATCTTTCCAGATCAACAAGCATGGCCGAACCGATGCCCGCAACTGTTTCAGCCAATGCAAGATTGGCTCCACCGTGTAAAATACCATCGGGCTGCCAGGTACGGTGATCCACCGGCATGCGCACTTTCAGGTAGCCTTCACCGGTTTCCAGATATTCCACCCCCATCCATTCCATCATGGTGTTTTTGTTGAGTTGGGTTAATTGCTCTATGATCTTGTTCATTTTCATCGTTTTTGTTTTATTAATTGTCATCGATACTGTTTACGTCCCCCAGCTTTCCCTGTCCAGACTCCGGTACTGAATAGCTTCAGCCAGATGCTCCGAACCTATCTTTTCTTCTCCATCCAGATCAGCAATAGTACGTGCCACTTTGATAATACGATCATAGGCCCTTGCCGACATGCTCAGTTTTTCCATAGCGGTTTTCAGCAGCGTTATTCCCTGCTCATCCAGTTGGCAGTACGTTACCAAATCTTTCGACGACATTTGGGCATTGTTGTAAATCTTGTCATGATCTTTGAACCGTTCCTGCTGGATTTCCCGGGCTTTGATCACCCTGTCGCGTACATCCGTACTTTTTTCTCCGGCAGGTGTATTCGCCAGGTCTTTCACCGGTACCGGCGTCACCTCGACATGCAGGTCGATACGGTCCATCAACGGGCCCGATATTTTATTTAAATAACTTTTGACAATACCCGGTGAGCAAACACATGCTTTTTCGGGATGATTATAATATCCACACGGACAAGGATTCATGGCTGCCACCAGCATAAAACTGGCCGGATATTCCACCGACACCCGTGCTCTGGAAATAGTAACCACCCGGTCTTCCATGGGCTGGCGCATCACTTCCAGCACCGAGCGTTTAAATTCGGGCAATTCATCCAGAAATAAAACCCCGTTCTGTGCCAGCGAAATTTCACCGGGCTGCGGATAAGTACCTCCACCTACAAGGCCTGCATCACTAATTGTATGATGCGGCGACCGATACGGACGTATGGTGACCAGTGAAGAGCCCAAAGGGAGTGTCCCAGCCACCGAATGTATCTTTGTGGTTTCCAGAGCTTCCTGCAATGTCATCGGGGGCAATATGGAAGGCAGGCGTTTGGCCAGCATGGTCTTTCCCGATCCCGGCGGGCCGATCATGATCACATTATGTCCGCCGGCTGCAGCAATCTCCAAAGCTCTTTTTATATTCTCCTGCCCCTTGACATCCTCAAAATCAAAAGTGTACCTGTCTAATGTTTCCGATAGCTTTTCCCTGACATCGACCACGATTCTTTCAGCATTTGAATTGTGTTCCAAAAAAGAAATAACTTCCAGCATATGTTTGAAACCATACACTTCTAACCCTTCAACAATGGCTGCTTCTCCGGCATTCTCTTCCGGAAGGATCAACCCTTTAAAACCTGATTCTTTTGCCATTAATGCCATAGGCAGGGCACCACGCACAGGATTCAGGCTCCCGTCCAGTGAAAGCTCACCCATCATCATGTACTGATCCAGCAAATCGCTTTCTACCTGTGCGGAAGCTGCCAGGATGCCAATCGCAATTGGCAGATCATAAGCCGATCCTTCTTTTTTGATATCGGCCGGTGCCAGGTTAATCGTTATCCTTTTTCCCGGATACCTGTATCCGATATTCCAAAGGGCTGCCACCAGCCGATGCTGGCTCTCTTTAACGGCATTGTCAGGTAAACCAACCAGGTGAAACTTACTTCCCCCGATCGCATTCACTTCAATCGTGATCATAATGGCATCGATCCCCTGAATGGCACTGCCGTATGTTTTAACGAGCATAAAAAGATGATTTAATGCTTAACAAATGTATGAAAAAACACTTGAGAGATGTAGAAACAGAAAGACAAACAAACTATTTCTATTTTTATGGCTTATATCCCGATTGCTGTAATATTGTCTGGGCATCATTCAGGCTCATCAATTCCTGCAAACTTGTTTCGGGATGACGGAGCATAAATTCCTTAACGATCTGCCAGCCGATAAAAATACCCAGCCGCGCCGGTGAGTCATTGGAAAAACCTTTGGTGAACGGGCCATCATTGATCAAATTTGACTGCGTATCGAAATCGGAGACGTAAAGCAACTCATCATGCACCAGAAAAGCCCAGATATTTTTTTCATTCTCCACTGCCCATTCAAGTTTTTTCCCGGTATAACACAGTTTTACCGTGTCCGGTGTATTGGGTAAAACAGCATCGAGGTAATACAATATCTTTCCGCCGGCTATCATCCTGTCAAGTAAGGTTTTCATTGCCGGATTCGACCAGACTTCTGCAAAATAAAGGGTCTTCATCACATCAGTTGCGATGTATTCAGGCGCCATACATCTTATTTTGTATTGTGGCAATCCCAAGTGTGGATAGAGGGGAAAATCGCTTCCCAGATACACATCCAATGCCACTACCAATACCGAATCTCTTAACCACACCGGTTGTTCATAATACATGTCCGACACATAGGTATACACCTGTGGCAAGCCGCTTTCCGGGAAAAAATACCGGTACCGGCTGAAAGCATCCGACAGTTCACCTTCAAGGCTATTTAAATCAGGAAAGACTTCCATTGTTTTTTCGTAGATGCGTCGCACCTGCGTATCGGCAACAAACGAATAGAGTTGGTTTGTATTGGCCGTATCGTTCAGATCGGCATCCAGAAAGTAGGGGAACTCAGGCTGTATCTTTTTCAGTCCGTCAGTAAAATGAGCTGTATCAATTTCGAACAGAGCCTGGCCATATCTTTTAACATGCACTTGAATGTCAGATAAATCGGCAGGATCAATCTGAATAGCTTTTTGCTCCTTATTCCTGCAGGAGATAACAGTAAAAAGCACCCAAAACACAAGCACGACCTTGATGCGCAGCAACATAAGCATCCTTTATTGAAAAATTAAACTGAAAAAAACAATTACAGTATCTTCCAGCCAAGAGTTACCATAAACAAATTCGACTTACTGGAAAGTGTTCCGCCATTGTAGTTAAAATCTTTCAATATATTGTTGATACCTCCCATGTATTTAACATCAATGGCAAACATGAGTACATCGAGACCTACCCCGGCATCCCACTGCCATACGATACCGGCAAAATCATCCTCTTTGGGTAAAGCATCGTAATAATTGGCATCCCCTCCGGATGTTTTAATTGTAGTTTTCGTATTGAAGTTAGCTACAACCCCACCAAACAATCTTATATTCACAACTTTAAGATTGATGATCCGCCATCCTATATTTACCGGCACCTGAATTGTGTTCAGCTTGATATTCTGTTCAATCGGCGAAAGGTTTCCCAGCGAAGGATATTTAAAAACACTGCCTTGTGTCAGCCAGTTGATTTCCGGTTGTACGTATATTTTTTTACCAAAACGAAAAAAAGCACCAACTAAAAAGTTACTTTTTAAAGAATTCGAGATAGAATCTTTGTCAATGGATAAATTAGAACCCGTGTAACCGATTTGCGGTCCTACATGAAACTGGGCAAATGAAGACGCTGAAATAATAACTGCAATAATTGTAATGACAATTTTTTTCATAATTAGAGGTTTTATGATTAATAAATCAAAAATAAACATTTGGTGAAGTTATAACGTAAGAATCATAAAAGAAATTATCAATTAGATGTTAATAGTTAACTTTGCTTAAACTTTTTGCTCATGAGAAAAATTATTTTCATCATTTTTCTGTTTATCTCGTTCAACCTGACAGCTCAGCACAAACCTTTTCAATTTGGTTTTAAAGGAGCCGCTAACATTGGGTGGTTTGGCAGTAACGCAAAAAATTACAGTAATGAAGGCATTGAGTTCGGAGGCGCATGGGGATTTGTAGCTGATATTTACCTGATGGAAAACTATTCGTTTACCACCGGTTTCGATGTGGTCTATTTAAACGGATCTATGAGCTATCCGTATGCTGTTCAGGATACGATAGATAATGTAACTACAGGCCGGATGGAAAGTAAATTCAAGGCAAAATATGTTGAAGTACCAATTATTTTTACCATGAAAACCAACCAGATTGGAAAACTGCGGTATTATGGGCAGATTGGTTTCGGGATGGGGTTTTTACTGAACGCCAAAGCAGATAACACGTTTACCCCTGACGATGGGAGTGACCAAATCAGTGAAGAGGGAGTACACTCGGATTTATTTAAAACCACACGCCAGTCATTGATTCTCGGAGCCGGAATTGAAATTCCTTTATCCGGATCAACCTACATACGTACAGGAATTAAATACGACAACGCATTTATCAACGTGATGAAAGGAAACAACACGGCAGATCTGGCTGTTGCCAATGATGCCCGGAACAATTTTATTGAATTAAATTTGTGTCTCATTTTTTAAACAGAACAATTCGTGAAAATAGCTTTAGCACAACTCAATTATCACATCGGCAACTTCGACAGCAATGTTGAGAAGATTGTAAGGAGTATTCACCATGCAGAAGAACAAGGTGCTGATCTTGTGGTGTTTGCCGAGTTGGCTGTTTCGGGTTATCCTCCACGTGATTTTCTGGAATTCAGGGATTTTGTGGAACGCTGTAATAATTCGGTTAAAGAAATTGCGAGGTATTGTACAAAAACAGCAGCCATTGTCGGATTACCTACATTTAATCCGGCTGATAAGGGAAAACCTTTATATAATTCGGCTGCTTTTATTGTAGATGGCAAAGTTCAGCAGCTGGTTCATAAATCATTGCTGCCCAATTACGATATTTTTGACGAATACAGATATTTTGAACCCAATAAACAATTTCAGGTTGTTGAATTTAAAGGCAAGAAACTGGCACTGACTATTTGTGAAGATATATGGAATGTCCAGGATAACCCGTTGTACACTGTCAATCCCGTGGGTGAGCTGATGAAATTCGATCCCGATATGATCATCAATATTGCCGCCTCGCCGTTTAATTATCATCAGACGGAAATACGTACCGAAATACTGAAACGCAATGCACAGAAATACAACCTTCCTCTGTTTTATGTGAACCATGTAGGGGCTCAAACCGAACTGATATTTGACGGTGGCTCGCTGGTAATGAATAAAAAAGGGCAGGTAGTTGATGAGTTAAACTATTTTGAAGAAGATCTGAAGATTTACGATATTGATGAAATATGCCACACACCCCCCAGGGAACCTGATAGAAGATCCGATATCAGTATGATCCACGATGCACTGGTGCTAGGAATCCGGAATTATTTTCAAAAACTGGGCTTTCAAAAAGCAATTATCGGCTTATCAGGTGGTATTGATTCTGCCTTAACGGCTGCTCT
>QMPO01000093.1 GCA_003648625.1 Bacteroidota bacterium | reverse complement strand
TTTTTGATCACACGTAACATTTTAATTTCCGATTCGGGCGTTAAACCATAACCACTTTTTATTTCCACTGCCCCTCTTCCGTACCTGATGATTTCATTCAGTCTCTGCAAAGCGTTTTTCAGCAATTTCTCTTCTGACAAGGTTGCCATTTTTTTCGCAGAATTCAGGATTCCCCCTCCCCTTTTGGCAATTTCTTCGTATGAAAGGCCTTTGATTTTATCAATGTATTCAATCTCGCGCGAAGCCGGATATACAAGATGGGTATGCGAGTCGACAAAGGACGGAAACACCATTTTTCCACTGGCATCAATGCGTTGCTTTACATCGATACTTTTTACATCTTCCGGCATTTCTGTCATCGGCCCGAACCTGTCTATTTTTCCCTGCCTGACGTATACATAGGCGTTCTCAATAATCTTCAAATCGGACATCTCTGCCCCAACTCTCCTTTGCACACCAGGCATCTCCTTAACCTGTACAAGCTGCTTTATATTTTCTATTAACATAAGCTTAATAATTAACTAATCACATGGTCTGTTCTCTTCCGGATAATAAAGGTAATCTATCCATATGATAATGCAAAGATAGTGAACCCGGCATTTTGTCAACTACAAATTGAAGGAATCAGCTAAAAACATCTATCCGGCCAATTATTTTTATTCCTATATTTGTCGGCTTAATGTAAGAACCCTAAATATTTAATAAATATATCAAGTATGAGATCAAACATTTTACTAACATTATTTCTGGCTTTTGCTTTATCATTAAGCGTTTTGGCTAAAGACGTAAACCGTGCACAAGCCGAAAAAGTTGCCGTCAATTTCTTTTTTGAAAGATCAAATATTTTCAGCAATACTGTTGATTATTATGACCTTTCGATAACTGAAGTACGCAAAGTTGATGATGCCTACTATGTAGTGAACTTTGAAAACGGCTGGGTACTGGTTGCTGCCGATGATGCGATGGTTCCGGTTCTGGGCTATAATTATCAGGGAAAGTTCGTGCAAAAAGAATTGCAGGATTACAATGTAAGAAGTTATTTACAGCATTTTGTTGAACAGATAGATTTTATCCGTGAAAATAACCTGACAGCCGATGACGAAGTGCTGGCACAGTGGGAGCGCTATCAGAACAGTGATCCTGAGACATTGCTTTCATTCAGAGGAAGCCGTGACCAGCTTGGCCCATTATTGACTGGCCGATGGAACCAGGATTATCCGTATAACATCCTGTGCCCGGAAGATAATGCCGGCCCCGGTGGACATGTTTATGTCGGGTGCGTGGCAACAGCTATGTCGCTCATAATGCACTACTGGAGATACCCATTGCAAGGTAGCGGATCATTCAGCTACTATCAATATCCATATGGAACACTAAGCTTCGACTATGGGGAAGCCTACTTCGATTATAATGCCATGCAGGATGTTATTGACGGAGCGAACCCATGGGAAGTGGCTGAAATTGGTTATGCCGCTGCTGTTTCGGTAGAAATGGATTTTGCACCGGACGGATCAGGAGCTTACAGCCAGGATGTACCTTATGCGCTTGAAACATATTTTAACTATGATAACGATTCCAGATATGTTCAAAAAAGCAGCTACTCAGATGCTGCCTGGATTAACATGATTCAGGGAGATTTAGATCTGGGACATGCCATATATTATTCCGGAAGAAATTCTGATAACGGTGGCCATGCATTTGTTTGCGATGGGTACAACAGCGATGATTATTTTCATTTTAATTTCGGTTGGGGAGGAAGCAACAACGGTTTCTTTACGCTTTCCGATGTCGGTGGATTTTATATCAATCAGGCAATGGTTTATCAAATTTATCCCGAAGATCCGGATTATCCATACATACCTGATGAGCAGGTTGTGCTGACAGCTCCTTCGGGATCGTTTACTGATGGTAGCGGCCCTGTTGACAACTATCCTTCCGGATGGAACGGAAGCTGGTTAATTGATCCGCAAACCGAAACCGATTCAATTGTTGACATTACGTTAACATTCATTGAGTTTAATACAGCTTCATCTGATTTTGTCAGAGTTTATGACGGTGGCACCACAAGTGATCCGCTACTCGGGGAATTTTCAGGTGATGAATTACCCGGAAACATTACTTCTTCCGGAAATAAAATGCTGATCACCTTTACAACTTCAGGAACAGGAGAAGGCTTTAAAGCTGAATACACTACACAGAAACCAACTTACTGTCAGGCACAGGAGTTTTTTACTGATCCGTCGGGAACCATTTCAGATGGAAGCGGGACTTTTAATTACAACAGCCAGACTTCCTGTATATACATCATCCAGCATCCCGAAGCTGTAAACTTCAGCCTTGAGTTTACGAATTTTGCAACGGAAGAAGGAAAAGACGTGGTAACTATTTACAATGGCGATCAGGATATGGTAGCTGAACTTTCTGGTACAGAACTTCCGGAAGCTATGGAACTGGCAACTGATATGGTCTTTATTACCTGGATTACAAATAAAACCATTCAGGATGACGGGTGGACTTTAGATTATACAATAGACGGAGTAGGTGTTGATGAGAATTTTTCCTACGATAACCTGAGTATATACCCAAATCCGACAAGCGGGCAATTGCAGGTAGCTTTCGATATTGAGAAATCACAGAGCCTTGAGATACAACTGATGAGTATAAACGGACAGGTAATTCAAAAGGATATTGTGAATGCCTTCAGTGGTCATTATTCAAAAAGTTTTGATCTGAGCGATCTGGCAAAAGGAGTTTATATATTAAGTATTATCAGCGACAATGGTAAGGTTGATAAAAAGGTTGTGCTGAAATAAACGAATTAATATACGGTTAACGAGAAAGCGCTGGCAAAAGTCAGTGCTTTTTTTTATACAACTTTTTTAATTTCCTCCATCAGTTCTTTTACAAACTTATCATCGCGTTTTCCGTCAACACATTCCCTTATTTTCTTTTGGAAATTATAGCATGTCATATGTCTCCTGCCAAGCAATCTGCTTAACTCATATGACGATATGTCAGTAAATAAACAACTCAATACAGTTATCTCAAGCGCTTCCGACATAGGTATTTTACACCTGTGAAACAACGTATTGGCCGTGACGGATTCTTCCGTTTTGCAGCGAGTACAGCGACGGGCATACTTCTTTTTTCCCTTACAGTAATTAGTGTTTCCACACTTTCGGCATACAAAACCATGATACCATTTCTTATCAGACAATAATTTCAAACATGCATCTTCGGTATCAAAGTGATGTTTAAAATTTTGCAGGACCTTATGTATGTCATTCTGTGATGTAACCATTACTTACTTTATCAAACCGTCAGTAGTTTTGCTCTGGTATAATTTTTGACAAATTTAACAAAGTGATATTAAAGCGCTATAAAAAATTTTATATTTTTGCACGGATTTTATTTTTCACAAATTAATTATTTGAATATGAAAAAATTAAGTTTTATTTTACTAACCATAATATTAATCACCTCATACAGTTGCAACAACATAAAGGGGAGCCAGGAAGAAACAAGCATACAGCTTACTGAAGGGGATGATGCTACAGAGCAGACAACTGATCAGGCAGAACCAGAATACCTGACTTATGAAACATTTCTGGAAAAGGTTTGGGATTTCGAATCCAATCCGCAGGAATGGGTTTACAAAGGTGATGTTCCCTGTGTTATCGATTTTTATGCTGATTGGTGCCGCCCATGTAAAATGGTAGCTCCTATTATGGATGATCTCGCAAAGGAATATGATGGTAAAGTAAAAATTTATAAGATAAACACAGATAAAGAAAAGCGGCTGGCACAGGCATTCCAGATACGCAGCATACCGGCAGTGTTGTTTTCCCCTATGGAGGGACGCCCGGTAATGCAGGTGGGTGCGATGCAAAAAGACCAGTACGTTAAAATCATTGAAGAAAACCTGTTAAACAATACAACAACAAAATAAATAGAAACTAATTAATAAAATAGTAAATGGAACATTTAACAAAAGAAACTTTCTTTGAGAAAGTATTTAACTACGAAAAAAACAAAGAGTGGAAGTTTGAAGGCAAACTGCCCTGTATTATTGATTTCTATGCTGATTGGTGTCAGCCTTGTAAGATAGTTGCTCCTATCCTGGAAGAATTAGCTGTAGAGTACGAAGGAAAACTCAACATCTATAAAGTGGACACTGAAGATCAAAATGAACTGGCAGCTGCTTTCGGAATCAGAAGTATTCCATCTATGCTGTTCTGTCCGGTTGAAGGCCAGCCACAGATGGCAGTAGGTGCCCTTCCCAAAGATTCATTAAAGCAGGCAATTGCTGATGTTCTTTTAAAAGAAGAAAAAGAAGAAGCTGCAAAATAATCTTTGTTAAAGTTTTTAACAGAAGGCCATACGATTTAGTTATGGCCTTTTTTTATTTTTGTGAACTTGGAACAACAAACCACCATACTACTGCCGACGGCCTACATGCCTCCCATCGAATACTTTGTACTGCTACACAGTTCAGGGCAGGCAATAGTTGAACAATATGAAACGTACCAGAAACAAACGTACCGAAACAGGTGCCTTATCTACACCGAAAAAGGCAAGATGGCGCTTACCATCCCTGTCAGCAAACCTTTCGGCAACCATACAAAAACAAAAGACATCCTGATATTTAACCAGGATAAATGGTATATAAAACACTGGCGAGCGATAGAGACAGCTTACCTTTCCGCTCCTTTTTTTATATATTATCGTGATGAGATCGAACCGTTTTTTAAAACCCCTTTTGAAAGACTGCTGGATTTTAATATGCAACTTTCACAACTGTTTTGTCGGATTATCGGGATAGAAACAACAATCACACTTTCTGAAAATTACATGAAAGTGCCCGGAGACAGAGTTGATTACAGAACAGTCTTATCACCTAAAAAACCTGAAAACATTATTAAAGAATTTCCCGAATACATACAGGTATTTGAAACGAATCACGGTTTTATTCCCAACCTGAGCATTTTAGACCTGATTTTTAATCTGGGACCCGAAAGTTATGATTACATTGCTGTCCTGTCTGAACAAATACATTTATAATTTTTACTTACCGGCAGTAACCGAAAAAAACCGCTCTTCGTTCTCCCCCACCGAAATATCCACTGTTACAAAACCTTCGGGTAGTAACCCCTCAACCAGTTCAGGCCATTCGATAAAGCAATACCGGTCGCTGTAAAAATATTCCTCGTAACCTATATCGAATACTTCCTCCATTTTCTTAATCCGGTAAAAGTCGAAATGAAACACACTTTCACCACTGGCTGTCGTATATTCGTTAACCAAAGCAAAGGTAGGGCTGCTCACTGTTTCTTCGACACCCAGATGATAGCAGAAAGCCTTGATCAGAGTTGTTTTTCCGGCACCCATTTTCCCCTTAACCGCAAATATCCGCTGGTCTTTGAATTCGGTAAGGATCTTTTCGGCAATACCAGCCAGGTCATTAACACTATGTGCAACCAATTGATTTTTCATCTTTATTTTGGTGATAAAACAATGAAAGGTATCAGTACCTCCTCCATAGAGATTCCTCCGTGCTGAAATGTATTCCTGTAATAATTAGCATAATAATTGTAATTGTTCGGATAAGCGAAGAAATCTTCATTGCGTGCAAAAACAAACCTTGTACTCACATTCAACTTCGGAAGATAATACTGTTCGGGGTCTTTCATTTCAAAAACCTCACTTTCCTTATATGCCAAACTCTTACCGAACTTGTACCTCAGGTTGGTATTCACATTACGATCGCCAACAATTTTTACAGGATCGGAAACCCTTATGGAACCATGATCGGTAGTAATGACCATCTCCACATTATGTGATGATAAATATTTCATAATATCAAAAAGCGAGGAATGCTCAAACCACGAGAGCATCAACGACCGGTATGCGGGCTCATTATCCGCCAGTTCGCGAATAATTTCCATTTCGGTACGCGCATGCGACAGCATATCCACAAAATTATACACAATCACATTCAGATCGTAATCCATCAGGTTTGAAATATTTTCAAAAAGCTTTCTTCCTGTATTGAGGTTCAGTACTTTATTGTAAGATACTTTAACATTCTTTCCGAACCTTTTCAGTTGCTCAACCAATAATTCTTCTTCAAACTGATTTTTACTCCCCTCCTCATATTCTTCCTTCCAGTATTTCGGGAATCTTTTTCTAATTTCTGTTGGCATCAATCCTGAAAATAGGGCATTACGCGCATATTGAGTTGTTGTAGGTAATATACTGTAATAAACACTTTCATTCTTCACCCTGAAATATTGCTCAATAAGCGGTTGAATGGCTTTCCACTGATCGAAACGTAAATTATCGATTAGGAAGAAGAAGACCTTTTTCTTTTGATCCAGTAAAGGAATTACCTTATCTCTGATAAGCGTATGGGATAAAACGGGTTTGTCTTCGTCGCTGTCTTCTAACCACTCCTTGTACTTATTCTGATAGAATTTGGCGAATGTGCTGTTCGCTTCTTTTTTCTGCATGCTGAGCACTTCAATAATTCCTTCGTCATCTGATTTCTCGAGCTTAATCTCATAACCTACCAGTTCTTTGTAAACATCCACCCAATCGTGGTAATCCATGCGATCCATCATACGCATACTGATGGCACGAAACTGCTGCTGATACGACATCGTAGCTTTTTCTTCTGCCAGTTTTCTGTTTTCCAGATTTCGTTTCAGCGAAAGAAGTATTTGCGTTGGTTTTACAGGTTTAATCAGGTAATCGGCAATATTGGAACCAATGGCATCTTCCATAATGGTTTCTTCCTCACTTTTCGTGATCATAACAATCGGAAGATTCGGATAATTGGTTTTCATCTTTTCCAGTGTTTCTATACCGCTCAAGCCAGGCATTTGCTCATCCAGAAAAATAATATCATAAGTATGCTCATCTAACATCTCTATCGCTTCGTTTCCACTGTTCACAGCATCAACGACATATCCTTTTTCTTCGAGAAAAATAATGTGAGGTCTGAGCAGGTCAATTTCGTCATCAGCCCATAAGATTCTAACTTTAGCCATTTCTTCCTTACTTTTGTGTATTGAATGAATGCAGGAATTTCAAAATTATTGCATCAGGCGATCCAATACATACAAAATTAACATTTTTTATGAGGCCACGAGCAACCAACAAACGCAAAATCATCAACGATCCTGTTTATGGTTTTATTTCCGTCACAAATGAGATCTTGTTCGATATAATTGAGCATCCGTATTTTCAGCGGTTAAGAAGAATAAAACAGCTGGGGCTTACCCACCTGATATACCCCGGGGCATTGCACACACGGTTTCATCACAGCCTGGGCACTATGTTCCTGATGGACAAAGCTATTGGTGAGTTGCGGGCCAAAGGTCAGATTATTACCGAAGAAGAAGAATTCGGAGCTTTGGCTGCCATACTTTTGCACGATATAGGGCACGGGCCTTTCTCGCATGCACTGGAACATTCCATTGGAAAAGGCATCAACCACGAGGGAATCTCGAAACTTTTTATGACCTATTTTAACCGTTTACATCATAACAAGCTGGACACAGCTGTCGCTATTTTCAACAACCAATACGATAAAAAGTTCCTTCATAAACTGGTGTCATCGCAGCTGGATATGGACCGGATAGACTATTTAAAAAGGGATAGTTTTTTTACAGGAGTTTCAGAAGGCACTATCAATTACGAACGACTGATCAATATGCTGGATGTAGTGAACGATGACCTGGTAATCCATGCCAAAGGGATTTACTCGGCAGAGAAATTTATTACAGCCCGGAGGCTGATGTACTGGCAGGTGTATCTGCACAAAACTGTGCTGGTTGCCGAATATATGCTGATGCGCGTGTTAAAAAGGGCAAAAGAACTGGCACACAGTGGACGTGATTTGTTTTGCACCCCTGCTCTGGAATTTTTTCTGAAAAATGACATCGACAAGAAAATATTCCAGAGTAATGAAGAAGCTTTCCGGAATTTTGGCATACTGGACGACTTTGATGTACTCACTTCGATAAAAGTCTGGACAAACCACAAGGATAAAGTACTTTCTTCACTTAGTAAAAGTATTATCAACCGAAAGTTCTTCCGCATTGAAATGGAAAAGGAAATGTTCGAAGATGAGTACCTGGCTGCGATCAGGGACAAAACAAAAAAGAAATATAAGCTAACGGACAGCGAAACTGACTACTTTGTATTTACCGATAAAACTTCTAATTATGCTTACAGACAGGGAGTCGATAAAATTAATATCCTGTATAAAGACGGCACGGTGCACGACATTTCGGAGATATCAGACGACCTGAATATTTCATTGTTATCGAAGCCTGTAACCAAATATTTCCTGTGTTATCCGAAAGATATTCACTAAAGCATACTTCACGAATAAATCAATCGTTATCTATTAGAAATCAAATACCATATCTTTTTGTTTTAGTACCTTGCACCAAAAATTATTGCGTATGATATTTACGGCAAAACAGATAGCTGAAGCTTTGAACGGAGTTGTGGACGGCAATCCTGAAACGGAAGTATCCAACCTCTCTAAAATTGAAGAAGGAAAAGCTGGGACACTTACATTTCTGGCAAATCCAAAATACACATCCTACATTTACGAGACACAAGCCTCCATCGTTATTGTCAACCAGGATTTTACACCTGAAAAAGAAGTACACGCCACCCTGGTCAGGGTGAAAAATGCATATGCAGCTTTTGCCCAGTTACTGGAGCTCTATCAAAGCACTAAGGAAAGAAAAGCCGGCATATCAGACAAAGCATTTGTTGCTGAAAATGCCCTTATTGGAAAGAACGTTTATATCGGCGAATTTGTTTCCATTGGCGAACACACAGAAATAAAGGACAATGCTAAAATTTACCCGCACACAACTATCGGGAACCATTGTAAGATTGGCAGCAACACAAAAATCTATTCCGGTGTAAATATATACGATGAATGTGTTGTTGGCAACGAATGCACCATTCATGCAGGTGTCATTATTGGTGCTGATGGTTTTGGATTTGCCCCGCAGGACGACAACAAGTACAACAAAGTACCACAGATAGGTAATGTGCTCATTGAAGATCGGGTTGAAATTGGAGCTAATACGGCGATTGACAGAGCTACACTCGGCTCAACTATCATCAGAAGAGGGGCTAAAATTGACAACCTGATTCAAATTGCACACAATGTTGAGATTGGAGAAAATACAGTGATAGCTGCACAAACAGGCATTTCTGGCTCTACCAGGATCGGTAAAAACTGCATGATTGGTGGCCAGGTGGGCATTATAGGACATCTGGTAATTGCCAATGGGGTAAAAATAGCAGCGCAATCAGGCATCGGTAAAAGTATCCTCGAAGAAAATGCTATCGTGGAAGGATCACCTGCATTTAATGTAAGAGACTATCAACGCTCTTATGTTCATTTCAGAAGGCTGGATAACATAGTGAAACGAATTAACAAACTTGAGCGGGAAGGATGATCAGATCACCAAGATTGCAAATGCGCAATAAGTGTTTTTACCCACCAGTAAACGAAAAGAAAATCACACGATTCGCACTTCTTCCGTTAAATACGATATATATAAAAATTCGTACTTTTGCACAATTTTACTAATCTCTCACTCTGCTATATTATATGTCGGAAAAACAGAAGACAATAGAAAAATCTGTAACGGTTAAAGGCTCGGGATTGCATACTGGTCAGAACGGTCACCTGACATTTAAACCTGCACCACCAAACCACGGTATAAAGTTTAAAAGGATCGATGCAAAAGATCAACCGGTTATCGAAGCGGACATCAATCATGTTGTAAGCACCGACAGGGGAACGACCATTG
>QMPO01000092.1 GCA_003648625.1 Bacteroidota bacterium | reverse complement strand
CCTATCTGCCGCATTTCAATTCTGATACGAAATGCTTCCGCCAGTTTTTTGATCAATTCTCTGAAGTCAACACGCTCTTCGGCCGTATAATAAAAAACAGCTTTTGTTTTGTCGCCCTGATATTCCACATCATTGATCTTCATCTCAAGACCCAGGTTCATAGCAATCACTCTTGTTTTATGCATAGCGCCATCTTCCTGCTTTATGGCTTCAAACCATTTTTCGATATCGGCCAGTCTGGCCCGGCGGAAGATCCGTTTGAATTCCTTTTTCTCCGGATCAGCACTCTTTCTTTTCATCTGAAGAAGCACAAGATCTCCGGTTAGAGAGACAATGCCTATATCATGCCCAGGTGATGCTTCCACGGCAACAATATCTCCCTCATTCAGTAGTGTATCTCCGGAATACGTATAAAAATCTTTTCGCCCGTTTTTAAACCGCACCTCCACATAAGAAAAATCTTTGTCAGCCAATGGGTCGAACACATCACCCAACCAGTTATACGAGGTTAGTTTGCAGCACTTATTCTGGTCAACGGCCTTTACCGGATGGCCGGCATCAGTGCATACACAGCAACCTCTGGCAGATGATATATGTTTTGTTGTATCGGAATATTCTTGTTTTTCGTCCATACCCTGCTATCTTACTTTTACAGTTACAAAGGTATAAATTATGTTCATTCCGGAAAAAAATATAAAGATGCTAAAATACCACAACCGTTTTTTAAGCTTTTGTCCGTGCCGTCCTGAAAATATCAATCAATTTGAAGCTCAGATCGGTAAACAGAATGGAAGGATTAGCATTCCTTTCGACATGATAAACGGCCTCGTTTAAAAGACGGTATATTGCTTCCTGGTTGTTAGCATTTATGTACGGAGCGAGTTTCTTCGAAAATTCCAGCTCTTCCCCGTCCTTCATTACCAGATTGTTATGGTTTTGATTGTGTAACATACATTGATGAACCATCTCCAGGCCGTAATTCAGCAGCGATTTCTGTTTTTCACGTCCCATACGGGCAAGGTCTGTATTGAACTTGTTCAGTTTTGTATAATCTTCCGGCTTGAAACAATGGCGCAACCACTGTCTGAAAGCAACAAAATTTGCCTGCACATCATCCGAATTCTCCGCAAGGTCACGGGCGAGGTTCCAGTTACCCGATGAAAGCAAAGCGATTTCTTGTGCCTGATCATCATCCAGTTGCAATCTGTCTTTAAGCGCTTTTTCAAGGTCTTCCACATTTATTTTCGGCACTTTGATCAGCTGCGCCCGCGAACGAACTGTTGGCAATAACAACTCATACCGCTCCGCCGTCAGGATAATGATCGTATTTTCAGGAGGTTCTTCAAAAGTTTTCAGCAATTTATTGGATGTTGACTCATTTAGTTTTTCGGCCAGCCAGATAATGAATATTTTATACGGAGCTTCGTAAGGTTTCAAAGACACTTTGGCAATGATATCACTTGCATCGCGTACAAAGATTGACCCCTGTTTGTTGCCTACCTTCAGATGTTCGTACCAGCCCTGCTGTGTAATATACGTTTCGCTTTTGCCCAGATATTTTCTGAATTCGTCCAGAAACAATTCCGATTTCGGATCTTTCTTTACCTTATCGTTTGTTGTTGTCGGAAAAAAGAAGTGTACATCAGGATGTGAGAACTTTTCAAATTTGATACATGAAGGACATATGCCACAACTGTCGCCCTCTTGTTTCTGTTCACAATTTATATACTGGGCAAATGCCAGCGCCAGGGCAAAAGCGCCGGTTCCTTCCGAACCGAGAAACAATTGTGTGTGCGCCACCCGGTTCTCGCGGTAGCTTGATAACAACCGGTTAATTACCTGTTTCTGTCCGATGATATTTTTAAATTGCATGTGTGCTCAAAATTACGAAATACCTGCGTGCCGATTATAAATTGTGCGTACTTGTTTTACTGTCCGCAATCAAAAAACTGCTTTTCATTTTTCTAAATGAAAAAGGGCCGACCCAAAAAAGTGTCAGCCCTTAGCTTCATTTCATTGATTGGTTTATTAGGACACTTTTGCACTGAAGAACTCCCTGTTCATCCGCGCAATATTCGTTATAGAAATGTCTTTGGGACACTCGGCTTCACACGCATAGGTGTTGGTACAGTTACCAAAACCGAGATCATCCATTTTAGCCACCATTTTTTCAACTCTTTCTTTGGCTTCAACTCTGCCCTGCGGCAACAAGGCAAATTGTGATACTTTAGCCGACACAAACAGCATGGCAGATGCATTCTTACAGGCAGCCACACAAGCTCCACAGCCAATGCAAACAGAAGAATCGAATGCTTCATCAGCATTTTTCACCTTCACCGGAATGGAATTTGCTTCCGGAGCTCCTCCTACATTCATCGAGATAAATCCCCCGGCTATCTGAATTTGATCGAACGCTGACCGGTCAACAATCAGGTCTTTAATTACAGGAAACGCTTTTGCCCGCCATGGTTCCACGGTAATTGTCTCTCCGTCTTTGAAATGACGCATGGAAAGGTGACAGGTGGTAATACCCGACACGGGTCCATGCGGATGGCCATTAATATACATACTGCAGGCACCGCAAATACCTTCACGACAATCATGATCAAAGGCAACGGGTTCTTTACCTTCTGTAATCAATTGGGTGTTAAAAGCATCCATCATTTCCAGAAACGACATTTCGGGTGCTACTTTATCAAATGTATATGTTTGAAAGGAGCCTTTTGCTTCCGCATTTTCCTGGCGCCATATTTTAAGTTTAACCTTCATAATATTTAAATTTTCTGTCGGTTTACAAGTTAACCAATGATTATTTATAGCTTCTTACTTTGACCTCAACAAATTTATATTCAAGCTTTTCTTTATGTAGAGTGGGCTCTTTGCTTTTACCCGCATATTCCCATGCAGCTACATACATATACTCATCATCATTTCTAAGGGCTTCACCTTCGGGTGTTTGATATTCTTCCCTAAAGTGGGCTCCACACGACTCTTTACGGTTCAAAGCATCCGTGATCATTAATTCGGCAAGTTCAAAATAATCAGCTACACGTCCTGCTTTTTCCAGTTCCTGGTTGATGTTTTTTTCATCCCCCGGAATAGCCAGATCTTTCCAGAATTCTTGTTCAAGTTCTTTAACCAGGCCAAATGCTTTTTTCAGGCCTTCCTCATTTCTGCTCATCCCGCAATAATCCCACATAATACGACCAAGACGCTTGTGGAACGAGGTAGCCGTTTGTTTACCCTTTATTGCAAGGAGTTTTTCAATCCTCTCCTTAACGACTTTCTCTGCTTCTTCAAATTCAGGTGCATCCGTCGGGATATGGGGTATTCTGATCTGATCAGCCAGATAATTACTAATTGTATATGGGAGAATGAAATAACCGTCTCCTGATGTTTGCATCAACGAGCTGGCTCCCAAACGGTTGGCTCCATGATCCGAGAAGTTTGACTCTCCGATTGCGAACAAACCGGGAATCGTTGTCTGCAATTCGTAATCCACCCAAAGGCCACCCATCGTGTAATGCCCGGCTGGGTAAATTCTCATGGGCTCAACGTAAGGATCAATACCTGTTATGATATGGTACAATTCAAACAGGTTTCCATATTTATGTTCTATGGCTTTTTTACCTTGTTTATTGATTGCATCTTTAAAATCAAGATAAACGGCCAGTCCCGTAGATCCGACACCGTAGCCGGTATCGCAACGTTCTTTGGCAGCCCGGGAAGCTACGTCACGCGGCACGAGGTTCCCAAAAGCAGGATATCTTCTTTCCAGATAATAATCCCTTTCTTCTTCCGGAATCTCATTAGGATGCCTCTTGTCATTCTTTGTTTTGGGTACCCAAATACGTCCGTCGTTCCTGAGCGACTCCGACATCAGTGTAAGTTTCGACTGATAATCATTCAGCTGCGGAATACTTGTCGGGTGTATCTGAACAAAACTCGGGTTGGCAAAATAAGCACCTTTTTTATGGGCTTTCCATGCTGCCGAAGCATTTGAGTTAACAGCCAGTGTTGACAGATAATAAATGGTACCGTAACCGCCTGTTGCCAGCACCACAGCATGTGCCGAGTGTCTTTCAATCTCACCGGTTATCAGATTTCTGACGATAACGCCACGGGCTCTGCCGTCAACAATAACAATATCCTGTACCTCACGACGGGAATACATGGTTACTGTTCCTTTACTAACCTGGCGGTTCAGGGTTGCATAAGTTCCCAGCAGACATTGCTGGCCGGTCTGACCTTTGGCATAAAATGTACGTGACACCTGAACACCTCCGAAAGATCTGTTGTCGAGACCTCCACCGTAATCACGTGCAAAAGGAACGCCCATGGCCGTAAAATGATCTATTACGTCATTACTAACTTCGGCAATCCTGTACACATTTGCCTCGCGTGCCCTGTAGTCGCCTCCTTTTATCATATCATAAAAAAGACGATATATACTGTCTCCATCGTTTCTATAATTTTTGGCGGCATTAATACCACCTTGTGCTGCTACTGAATGCGCTCTGCGCGGAGAATCCTGATAGCAAAAGTTTTTTACGTTATAACCTAACTCGCCTAAAGCGGAAGCTGCCGATGCTCCGGCAAGGCCGGTACCAACAACAATGATGTCAAGTTTTTTCTTGTTCGCCGGGTTTACCAGCTTGGCATTCTGTTTATATAAGCTCCATTTCTGTGCGAGAGGCCCTTCTGGTATTTTTGAATTTAACTTGGTCATATCTTAAATTATTTGAAAAAGTAAATAATAATAGGTATTGATATAAAACCTACGGTTAACACAATGGCCATGAAATGTCCCAGCCCTTTGATAAAAGGAGTATATTTTGGATGGTTCAATCCCAGCGATTGAAAAGCCGATTGAAAAGCATGATCAAGATGAAATCCTAAAAATAAAAAGATGATGACGTAAAATAATACATAACCACCCATTTTAAATTTTTCCATTACCAATAATCCCATATCTTCCATCCCGGCCAGATTGCCACTTGTAATTTCAGGTACATCCCCAATCATTTTATTGGCAAAGAAATCTGCCAGGTGGATGACCAGAAATATAAAGATGATGGCGCCTGTATAAATCATATATCTTGAAAAGATTGATTCCTCGGCACCAACCCTTCTGGCATATCCTTTTGGCCTCGCCATCCAGTTTTGGATTTGCAGAATTACTCCGACCAATATATGAACCGCAAATGCGCTAAACAGCACCCACTGAAATACCTGAATGAATATGTTGGTTCCCATAAAATGCGCTGCTTCATTAAACAGCTCTCTGCTGTCATCAACTATTAGCAATAGGTTGATGCTCAGGTGTACAAGAAGAAAAGTCATTAGGAACAATCCTAAAAATGACATGATGTACTTCTTGGTTAATGAAGAGTAATATTTCTTACTCATAACTTTAACTATTTAGATCAAATTATTATTAAGTCGAAATTGTTACATTTGTTGAAATAAGATGCAAATATATCAACTTATTACATTGAGTTTTTTTGATATAATAATTTATAACTAATTTAATTAACTCGTTTAATGCGTTACGAACCAATTGACAATAAGCTTTTTAAAAAAAACCGAGAACAATTTACCCAACAACTTCCGAAGCAGTCAACGGCTGTTTTTCTATCAAATGATGCGCACCCCCGCAACGGTGATCAGTTTTTCCATTTCCGTCAAAATTCCGACCTGTTTTATCTGACCGGAATTGATCAGGAAAAAACGATATTACTTCTTTCACCCGGATGTCCGAACAAGAAACTGAGGGAGGCTTTATTTATTATTAAAACCAATGAGCAACTGGCCACATGGGAAGGCCACAAATACGCCAAAGAAGAAGCACGCACTATCTCAGGAATTGAACATGTTTACTGGCTGGACGACTTTGATATTTCACTCAGAGAAGTACTCTCCTATACAGGAACGGTATTTCTGAATAGTAATGAATATGTCAAATATTTTGGTGACGTTCCGGATAAGAACCACCGGTTTGCCCTTGAGTTCAAAAACAAATACCCATTACATAAAATTGACCGGGCGGCGCCGATCATTACGCAACTGAGAAGTATTAAGTCGGAAGAAGAAATACAACTGATCCAAAAAGCGTGTGCTATTACGCAGAAAGGATTTGACCGTGTGCTTCGGACTGTCAAACCGGGTATCAGGGAGTTTGAAATTGAAGCGGAGATCAGCCATGAGTTTACGATCAACAGAGCCAACGGGCATGGATATGCTCCGATCATCGCTTCCGGAAAAAACGCCTGTGTACTTCATTACATCGATAATAACGAAACATGCCAGGACGGTGACCTTCTGTTGATGGATTTCGGAGCTGAATACGCTTATTATACAGCCGATATGAGCCGGACTATCCCTGTAAACGGAAAATTTACCGCGAGACAAAAACAATGCTACAACGCTGTCCTCGACGTGTTCAAGCAATTAAGAGAGATGTATGTTCCGGGAAATACACCCGACATGATCAACGAAGCTGCTGAAAAGCTTATGGAAGCCGAAATAGTTAAGCTGGGATTGTTTACCGAAGATGACATTAAGCACCAGGATTCCGACAAGCCACTGTTTAAAAAGTATTTTATGCATGGTGTAGCCCATCCTATTGGTCTGGATGTACATGATGTAGGATCGAAATACGAAGCCTTTAAACCCGGCATGGTATTTACCTGTGAACCGGGGATTTACATACGTGAAGAAAACATAGGTGTCAGGATTGAGAACGATATTTTGATAACGGAAAACGGGCCTGTCGACCTGATGGCGGAGATCCCTGTAGAAGTAGAAGAAATTGAATCTCTGATGCAGAAAAAATAAACAGCTATATTTTTAATTTACTAAAAATCAAAACTATGGAATTATCAAAAAAATTAGGTGCTGAATTTTTCGGCACTTTCTGGCTGGTTCTTGGCGGTACCGGAACAGCCGTACTCGCCGGTTCAGGGGTTGGCACACTGGGCATATCCCTGGCATTCGGTTTAACCGTACTCACAATGGTTTATGCTGTCGGTAACATCTCGGGCGGGCACTTCAACCCGGCTGTATCCTTCGGACTATGGGCAGGAGGCCGGTTTCCGGGCAAAGATCTTGTTCCATATGTTATTGTACAGGTTGTGGGAGCAATTGCTGCCTCTGCTGTACTCTATTTTATTGCCAGCGGCGTAGCTGGATGGGAACTCAAAACGGGCAGCCTGGCATCTAACGGATACGGGGAGCACTCACCGGGTGACTACTCTTATATGGCAGGCCTCGTAACGGAGATTGTCATGACATTTATGTTTTTGTTTATTATTCTCGGTGCTACCAGCAAAAAAGCTCCCAAAGGATTTGCCGGCCTTGCCATTGGCCTGGGGCTCACACTCATTCATCTGATCAGTATTCCCATTACCAATACCTCGGTCAACCCTGCCAGAAGCACGGGTCCCGCCTTGTTTGAAGGAGGTATTGCCCTGAGTCAGTTATGGTTCTTCTGGGTCATGCCGATCATAGGCGCCATGCTTGCCGGTTTCGTATTTAAATGGTTCGACGGGCCGAAAGATGCCGAGTAAGCAGCAAACAATAATTTGAGAGAATGGCTGTTATTATTTGTACTAATTTTACGGATCATTTTAAATAAAAAACAACCTAAGTTATGTTCAAAAAAGAAGTATATACCGACAGAAGAAACCGGCTGAAAAAAGAGGTTGGCTCAGGGATCGCTTTCTTCCCCGGAAACGTGGAAGCAGCATTTAATTATCCGGCCAATCAGTATCATTTCAGACAAGACAGTCATTTTCTGTATTTTTTCGGCATTGACCTTCCGGGGTTTGCCGCTGTAATTGATTTCGACAACGGAAAAGAATATATTTTCGGTAATGATTTCGATATTGACGACATCATCTGGATGGGACCGCAACCGAAAGTGGCTGAGCTGGCTGCCCAAGCAGGCATTACAGAAACAGGTACACTGGCCGAACTGGTAAATTTAATGGATAAGGTTTTAAGCGAAGGCCGCAAAGTGCATTATCTGCCACCTTACCGCGGAGAAACGGATATTCAGATTGCCGACCTGTTGCATATCAATATTGCTGATGTCAGAAAACAGGCATCATCTGAGCTGATCAGGGCGGTAGTGAAATTGAAAGAAGTAAAAGACGAGTACGAAATCGCCGAAATTGAAAAAGCAGTAGACATTGCTTACAAGATGCATACTACGGCCATGAAAATGGCTAAACCCGGTGTGGTGGAACAGGAAATTGCCGGAACGATCGAAGGAATTTCGCTCGCATTGGGCGGCCCTGTTTCCTTCCCTATCATTCTCAGCATGGATGTGCAAACATTGCACAACCACTATCATGGCAATGTGCTGGAAGAAGGCAGGATGATGGTTACCGATGCCGGAGCCGAAACCCAGATGCATTATGCCAGTGATATAACACGCACCGTGCCGGTTGGTGGTAAATTCAGCCAGCGGCAGGCGGGAATTTATCAAACGGTCCTAAATGCAAACGTGAACGCTATTGAAGCAATCAAACCCGGTGTTAAATACAGGGACATCCATTTTCTGGCGGCAAAAACCATTGTGAACGGTCTGAAAGAAATCGGACTGATGAAAGGAGATACGGATGCCGCCGTTAAAAGCGGGGCCCACACCCTGTTCATGCCACATGGCTTAGGTCATATGATGGGCATGGATGTGCATGATATGGAAGGATTGGGTGAAGATTACGTTGGTTACGATGAACATACAGAACGCTCCAAAGAATTTGGAACAGCCTACCTGAGGCTTGCCAAGGAACTCAAACCGGGTTTTGTGCTCACAGTAGAACCGGGTATTTATTTTATTCCTGAGTTAATTGACCAGTTCAGGACAGAGGGACGGTTTGCCGATTTCATCAATTATGATTTGGTGGAGACTTACAAAGATTTTGGCGGAGTGCGCATTGAAGATGACATTCTGGTGACCGAAACCGGTTATAAGGTGCTCGGAAAGCCCATTCCAAAAACGATTGAAGAAGTGGAAAAAACAATGGCTGAGCCATTATAAATTCAGAAAGGCGGCCTTGAGTCGCCTTTTTTAATGAATAAACAACTTCTTTGTTATTACCGTATTACCGGTGACAAGACGAACGATCACATAGGTATTATGTGCCCGAACCGGCAGCATAATCCTGTCTTCTTCCTGTATTTCCAGATATTCCAGATTCCTGCCAAACAAATCAATTATCTGAATCATCAATATTGACCCGGATGAAGGATGCAAGGGTTTGATAACAATATTCCTGTCAAACGAATAAATAAGATAATCCTCTGTTATAGCGACATCGTTAATGCCTGTTGATTCTTTACTGACCTCCAGCTGAAACCTTTCAGGATCATCTGTTGTGTCTGCATCAAACACATAAGCTTCATCCAAATGCATCAACTGCTCAGTGCCTTCAAGTAAATCTTTTAAAACAACAAAGAAACCTTCTTTTTCACCGGTTTCTACTTCTGTTAATATGAATTCATGCTGTCCCGGCAATCCCGCTTCAAAGTTTAATTGAAAGGTTTTTGTTTCCGAGTCCTCCAAAGGGGGGCCTGCGTCAATACTAAATTTGCTATCGTTTTCTACCAGATACACCTGAGGAGCCTCTCTGATCCCGAACAGTTTTTCTGTATCCCAGCCCGTATCATACCCATCTGTACAATCAGTACAAAAAGACACCCAGACTTCATCTGTTTTTTCCTCATCCTGCACACTCATCACCAGATATTGTTCATTATCACGTCCTGCCGGTTTATAAAAGTTTTGTGACGAATGCACCCTGTCGTCAGCCGAAAGTGTCAGGCTCGGATTGTTGTCTGTTGCTTTAACCATAAAAGCCTGAGCTGACGGGATGATCCCCCCTGAAAGGCTGCCCATTCCATGTGCATTCCGGAACAAATAACT
>QMPO01000091.1 GCA_003648625.1 Bacteroidota bacterium | reverse complement strand
ACCTGTCCTTCTTTCGTATTTCTTCCCGAGGTTCCTTTAGGCGTGGTTCCGATAGCAACCGCTCTGATGATAAACCCCAATACACTCAAAAAAACGGCAGTGAGGGTCAGAACGAACTTTGTTTTATCAGATAAATAATAGGTATCGGTAAGGTACACTACCGGAACAGCTGCAAGAAAAAGGACAACAGGCAATTCGCCTCTGTGTTTGAAGAGCCAGTTACCGCTGTTTTCGCATGAATTGATCAATGCCATAGTAGAACTTTTTTATAAGGCAAAAGTACCTTTTTTTGAATTCCCGTTAAGACAGAATATTTAGCGGACAAACGAACTCAGCCAGTCGGATAATGTTTTGACAAGCACCGGATACGAATAATTCTCTTCGGCACGGGACCGGCACGACCGGGCCATTTGTTTTCTCAATCCCGAATTTTGCAATAAATAGTTCACCTTGCCGCCTAAAGTCTCCGGGCTTCTTTCAGTCAATATACCTTCGGTTGGCGTAACAATGGACGCCACGCCCCCACCCTCATAGGCTACTACCGGTGTTCCTCCGGCCAGAGCCTCGGCATAAATGATACCGAAATGTTCCTTTTTCTCAGGTGCTGCCACCAGCAAATCAGCCGCGTTGATCAATCTTGCTTTATCTTCCGAGGAAACAAATCCAAGAAAACGGCCCCTGTCTTCAAGTTTCTTTTCCAGATCGCTTTTTAATTCACCATCGCCAATAAAAACCGTTGCTGCGTATTCATCGTACCGCTTTGATGCTTCTACTACATTCTGCGGACCTTTTGACCGGGTAAGCGCACCAGGACAAATCACATAAGTTTCCGGGAGATCATATTTTTCTTTTATTCCCATAGTATTGTCCGGCCTGAAATCAATCAGGTCAACACCACAAGGAAGGATGAGAAACTTATCATCCGGCACATCAACCAATGGTTTTACCAAGGCATCCCGCACATATTCGGTAGTAACAAGAACGCCATCAGCTTTTTCAATGGCCTCCCTGATCAACTTCCACATCCGATCATCCCACAGGCCTTCATGACGTGGTTCGATACCCGTTCCGTGCAGGAACAGAACGTAAGGTTTCTTATAATTTTCAGCAACTTTGTGTGTGGCTACCGCTGTAATATTAGCATGATGTCCGATTACGATATCCACCTCCCGGATAATTTCTTCTAAGGCTTCTTCGTAATCAGGCAAATAGGAAACAGCTTCTTCGTATGTCATTCGGGCCACTTGCTTCTGTGATTCTCCTGCTGACGGAAGGTATTCGTGAACCGGCATAACATCCGTATGAAGTTGAACATCAACATTAACAGCACCAGACACTCCCCCACCAATACCGGGATGCAGAAAATAAACTTTGTGTCCCATGTCGATCAAATGGCGGGCGTGCTGTCGGGCTACTTCTCCGCTTCCCCTTCCCTTATTCAGCAACAGAATAGCTATGCGCATTATTTATACCTTTTAATTTCTCCCGATTTTAGTTTACTCCAGTAATCAATCAGATCACGACGCACTTCCGGAGCCAGGATCAACAGGCCTAAAATATTCGGAAAACCCATGGAAAGGATCATTGCATCTGAGAAGTCGACTACCGATCCTAAATTGGACGAGGCACCAATAACGATAAACACTAAATAAATAGTGAAGTAAGTATATTTAACAACATTTTTGTTACCAAACCATTTCTCGAAGGCTCCTCCAAAAAGGTAATCAAAACCTTTTAAGCCGTAATAAGACCAGGATATCATTGTGGAGAAAGCAAACAAGAAAATGGCAACTACCAAAATATAGGGAAAGAAAAAGATCACCTTCTCAAAAGCCATGGATGTAAGCTGGGCACCCTCAAGGCCTAAGGGGTTTTCGTATGTACCTGTAAATATCAGTACAAGGGCTGTCATGGTACAGATAACAACAGTATCCACAAAAGGTTCCATCAGAGCAACAAACCCCTCAGTAATAGGCTTATCTGTTTTAACCGCCGAGTGCGCAATAGCTGCCGAACCCACACCCGCTTCATTAGAGAAAGCGGCACGCTGGAATCCGACAATAAGAACTCCGATAACACCCCCTTTTAATGCATCCGCTTCGAATGCTCCTTCCCATATCAAGCGAAAAGCGTCCCCCGTATGCTGGATGTTAATAATAATGATGATGAGGGCCGTAACTACATATAAAACTGCCATAAACGGGACTACTTTATCGGTAACCCTGGCAATGCTTTTTATACCACCGATGATTACTATGCCGACAAGAACAGCCATTAAAATACCAAACCAGAATCCGTTACCTTCAATACCGGGCACTACATATGCTAATTGCGAGAACGCCTGATTTGCCTGAAACATATTGCCTCCCCCCAAGGAACCACCGATAACCAAAAGGGCAAATAAAGCTGACAAAACGATGCCAAGCCACTTCAGATTCTTTTTCTCCAGCCCATACCTTAAATAATACATAGGGCCACCCGACACCACCCCGTTTTTGTCAATCTTCCGATATTTTACACCTAAAGTACACTCTGTAAATTTTGAGGACATTCCCAGCAACCCAGCCACGATCATCCAGAAAGTTGCGCCGGGCCCGCCTATGGAAATAGCAATGGCCACACCGGCAATATTCCCTAAGCCTACGGTAGCCGAGAGGGCTGTTGTCAGCGCCTGAAAGTGTGATACTTCGCCCGGCTCATTGGGGTCATCATAAACCCCTCTGACCAATTGTACCGCATGCTTAAACCCTCTGATATTTATAAATTTCATCATTATGGTGAACGTAACGGCTCCAAGAATAAGCCAGAATACGATCAACGGGATATGAGCCTCCACAGGGTTACCATCCTTATCAATTACAGGATTTCCCTCTTTGTCTCTAACCTCAGGGTCATGCAGGCCAAGAGCTGTGAAAGGATCCCAGAATAAAAATGCGTTTAACGCTTCGACAGCTGGTTTAAAAGCAAGATCAATCCTCTGACTGATTGTCAAATCCCTCTCAACAGGCATCTGCCCTTCATACGACCTCAGCGTATCCTGAGCCTGAATAATACTACTTACAGATAAAATCAAGACAATTAAAAAGAGTAATTTTTTCGCCATAATGCACAAATATAAATTGAAAAATACGGGGGTGAAAGTTAATAAAAGTAATGCAAACTACCGGATGAATATCTATTCTTTACTTATTTTTGTTTGTAAACATCTAAAAATAAGTCAAGGTAAAACTATGCAAAACCTGCTATGCTAAAGAAACTCCGACGTTGGTTCACTTTATTTTTAACACTCAACAAAAGTGAGCAACGGGGTATTTTGTTACTTATCATACTTATTTGTGCCATTGGTCTTATCAATTTACTTCTGCCCCATATGACCGGTAACCATGAGCAGACAGAAACAGATGCTTTTAAAAATGAAATTGAACAGTTTGTCGCAGCCCAGCAGATAGCCGAAGATTCCATCAGGATTGAAAAATTACAAAACCGGGGCGAACTAACGGAAGAACTGGCACTTCAGAAACTAACCCCTTTTCCTTTTAACCCTAATAACCTGCCCGAAGAAGCATGGGCTAAACTTGGCTTAACACAAAAACAGATAAAAACTATTAAAAATTACGAAGCCAAAGGGGGAAAATTCAAAAACAAAGAAGACCTGAAGAAGATGTATAGTATTTCTGATGCAGAATACATGATACTCGAGCCCTATATAAACATACCACCTGAGTTCAAAACCAGGGTTTCGCAAAGTGAGAAAAAGCCTTCTGTAAAAAGTGTAAGATACCTGTCAACAGAAATCAATGCAGCTGACTCAGCAACACTGGTTCATTCGCTGCATCTTTCTCCATGGATTGCCCGGAGGATTATTAAATACAGGAACTTACTCGGCGGGTTCAGCACTCCCGAACAGTTAAAAGAAGTATATGGCTTCGACTCTCTCCTCTATAGAAAGACCAGACGTTATATAATGATTGACACATCCCTCATAGTTAAACTGGACATCAACAAAGCCGGCTTTAAAGAAATACTGAGGCATCCTTATATTTCGTACGACATCACGAAAAAGATTGTTAATTACCGCGCTAAAAACGGGCCATTCACTTCAACAGAGCAGCTTAGCGGAGCAGATATTCTTTCCGAATCTCTTTACATTAAATTAGAACCGTATTTGAGTGTTGATGCACATTAAGGTTAATTACGACCTCTCTAATCCTGAAAAATTCCTTATCATTGCCTGCGCAACATAGATTCACGATGAGCAAAATCACCAAAGTTTTTAAAAGATTTCCGAAAACATTCTGGGTAGCCAACACCATCGAATTATTTGAACGCTGGGCATGGTACGGTTTTTTTATGCTGTTTGCCAATTACCTCACATTATCCTCCGACCTCGGAGGACTTGGGTTCAGCCAGGCAGAGAAAGGGTGGATTATGGGAATAGGTACCGGAATCCTGTACTTTTTACCTGTAATAACCGGCGCTATTGCCGACAGGTACGGATATAAGAAGGTGCTTATTCTTGCTTTTCTTATTTACACATCCGCCTTTATTTTATTACCCATGTTCGACACGTTTACTGCTGTATTTATTATGTACCTGTATCTTGCACTGGGAGCAGCCTTATTTAAACCTGTCATATCAGCTACAATTGCCAAAACAACAGACGCGGAAACATCATCTATTGGGTTTGGTATTTTTTACATGATGGTGAATATGGGAGCTTTCATTGGCCCCATGGTTACTTTACTGTTTAAAAATGAATCATACGACCTTGTCTTCCAAATATCAGCTGGTATTATCGCCCTAAATTTTATCCTTTTGTTCTTTTATGAAGAACCCGAACATGAAAAATCAACTTTATCGTTCAGCAAAGCTATGTCCCAGGTATTTAAGAACATAGGATTAGTTATTAAAGATTACAAATTCATAATCTTTCTGTTAATTGTCGGTGGCTTCTGGACGATGTATAATCAGTTGTTCTTTACGCTTCCGGTATTCATCTCGCAATGGGTTGACACTTCCGGGATGTACTTGTTTTTTAGCGAACATTTTCCGTTTCTTGCTGCCAATTATGGAAGAGACGGCCAGATGGAAGCTGAGTTTATCACCAACTTTGACGCATTGTATATCATCATCTTCCAGGTTATCATTTCTTCATTCGTTATGCGCTGGCGAGCTCTGAATACCATGATCACAGGATTTATCATTTCTTCCATAGGCATGGCTCTTTCGCTCATGACACAAAATGTTGTTTTCATAGTTGTCGCTATTTTTGTATTTGCCATTGGCGAAATGACAGCATCGCCCAAAATCACTGAATACATTGGACGTATAGCACCGAAAGATAAAAAGGCGCTGTATATGGGTTATTCTTTCATTCCTGTTTTTCTTGGAAATATTTTTGCCGGCATTATTTCGGGTAATGTGTATCAAAGCTTGTCGGACAAACACACACTGGCTATCAGAGAAGCGCATAAGTTAGGATTTGATATTCCGGAAACACTGACAAAAAATCAATATTTTAATCGATTAGCTGAAAACATGGAGGTTTCACCTCGGCAACTGACTGACCACCTGTGGAACACGTATCACCCCGGCAACATTTGGATGGTACTTATTACCATTGGTTTCGTTGCTGCACTGGCCCTGTGGTTCTACAACAAATTCCTTATCGGAAAAACCGAAGATGTTAACGTAAGCTGATATCTGTTTTATAAAGATTTTAAAAGGCTGGCATTGTGATTTTGCTCATGATCACAAACTGGAGAGAGCTATCTTATCAGCTATAAATCACACGCTCATTTAAAAATATTTAACACTAAAACACGCTTATCAAGAAAATATTTTTAATATATTTGGCAATTCATTTAATTGTTTAACAAAATCTAACCACCATGAGAAAATTTACTTTTTTACCATTATTCATTGCGCTCATCTTTGCGTATTCGATGCAATCGTTTGGTCAGACAACTCTTTACGAAAGCGGTTTCGATGAAATGACCGTTGGCGATTATCTGGCTGAAACTGACGACACAGGATTCTGGACAACCTGGTCAAATGCGCCGGGCGGAGTTGAAGATGCTCAAATAACAGATGCTCAATCATCCAGCCCTTCTAATTCTGTTGAAGTCCAGGGAACATCAACAGACCTGTTGTTTTTAATGGGCAATAAAACTTCCGGAAAGTACCAGTTTGATGTTAAATATTATATTGAACCCGGATTTGGCGGATATATAAACATCCAGCACTTTGAAGTGCCGGGAACTGAGTGGGCTTTCGAGACATTTTTTGGTGCTACAGAGCAAGGATATATCACCGCCGGAGGCGTTGATACAGGATTTGATTTTAATGCCGGCGAATGGCTTGATCTTTCTTTTGTTATTGATCTGGATGGCGACCTGGCTCAATTTTTCCTTAACGGAGATCTGGTTCATGAATGGCCCTTCCACTACCAGGCAAGCGGTGAATCAGGAACGCTTCAATTAGGTGCTGTCGACATTTTTGCCGGTGCTCCCACAGGTGAAACGCCACATTATTATTTTGACGATGTTGCTTTTATTGAAATAGTAGCTGGCACGCAGGTTCCTATAATTGATATTGACCTCACTCCGGTAGTTCAGGTCATGGAAGTTGGCGAAACATATCTTATTGAAAGAGAATTAGGCAACTTAGGAGAAGAGGATCTGAATTACGAAGTGGTTCCCACTTATGATTTTGACACAAAAGGATATCAAAGCAACTCTGCATATAACTATCCCGATTACCCAAAATCACTGACGCGTGAACTTAAAGCTTTACATAGTTCGATACCCACACCGCAAGACAATCAGGGGGAAAGAGATGAAGTACTCAGATATGACGATGGCACAAATAACACCGCAATTGGTATTGATGCCGACCAGGTATGGCGTGTAGCTGCCATGTTCCCTTATGAAATGGTACAACCGTTCATTGGCATGGAGATATCCTCTGTTGAAGTTTACATTAACAATTTATCGCTTTCTCACACCCTTCAAATATATGGTATGGGATCAATTCTCACTCCGGGTCCCGGCAGCCTTATTTACGACCAGGACTTTACACCTAACGCCGAAAGCTGGAACACAATTGTTTTAGATGCTCCCGTACCAATCAGCGGTGAAGATATCTGGGTTGGTTATATGATCGATAAACCAGCGGACGCATATACTGCCGGTTGTGATTTCGGACCGGCCAACCCGAATGGCGACTGGATCTCACATGGCGAAGTACTTGGCTGGGGACACCTCGCCGATAATCCAGAGCTGAACTTTAACTGGAACATTGCCGCTACGTTAACAGGTGAACCTGCCATTCAATGGATTACCGTATCACCAGACGGAGGTACTTTGGCACAAGACGAAACCGTAACATTAGAGATAAACCTCGATGCAACCAGTTTAGCCCCTGATCAGAGTTACCTGGGTAAAGTTAAAATCAGAAGTAATGACCCTGAAAATGAGATTGTAACCCTTGCCATTAACATGGTTGTTATCGTAGGCATTGACGAACAGGAAACTGGTAAATATTTAATGGTATATCCGAACCCTGCCAACGACATGTTAAGAATCAGTAATCTGAACGGAGAGATAACACATATCAGGCTGACAAATACAGTGGGACAGGTTGTGATAGACCAGGCTGTTAACGCTCCTAATGTTAAAGTTGATGTAAGTCAGCTGCCAAAAGGAGTTTATATGGCTACCGTTGAAACACCTGACGGAACTGCTACACAAAAAGTTATTGTTGAATAATAACTTTTCATAATATTTTAAAAAGTCGCTCTCATAGGGCGACTTTTTTTTATTTTAGCCCCCATGCAGGATCAGAACAACTCGTTCGAGCTTTTCCGGAAATTAAACCCGGGTATATTTTATCAGCACAATTCCAGACCCGTAATCATTGCTGATAATCTGAGAACACCGGAAAACATGGGATCGGTATTGCGACTTGCTGCTAACATTGGCGCTAGTAAAACGCTCTTTATATCTGAGGTTGCACATCAGTTCAAATCCTATAAAATCAAAAAAACTGCCTCGGGTGCTATTGAAAAGACGATATGGAAAATTATTACCTATGAGGAGTTGGAAAATGAACTGCCTGATGAGTACCGGTTAATTGCACTTGAAACAACTACTGGAGCACAAAACATCTATTCTTTTGAATTTCCTGATAAGGTGGCTTTGTGTATTGGCAATGAAAAAAGCGGTATTCGCCGGGATTTACTGAAACATGCAAAACAACACATATACATCCCTTTGCCAGGACCCGTCACATCGCTCAACACAACACATGCTTTATCCATAGCACTTTTCGAATGGTACAGGCAAATGACCGTTAAAATATCATAAATCGTTCGGACATTAAGCCGAAACTTCCTAACATTTGCAACTATCTTCTTACCTTTACACCTTCAAATTTTAAACTTATAAAAAATGGATAAAATAAAACAGTACATCGAAGAAAATAAAGAAAGGTTCCTCAATGAACTTTTCGAGCTGATCCGCATTCCTTCCATCAGTTCGCTTACCGAACATAAAGGAGATATGGTACGGACTGCAGAAAAATATAAAGAAAACCTGCTGGCCGCAGGTTGCGACAAAGCCGAAGTAATGCCTACCAGTGGCAATCCGGTTGTCTATGCCGAAAAGATCATTGATCCGGAAAAACCCACTGTTCTGGTCTATGCCCATTACGATGTTATGCCGGTCGATCCGGTTAATCTGTGGGATTCGGAACCCTTCGAACCTGTGATCAGGGATGGAAAAATATATGCCCGTGGTGCCGACGACGACAAAGGACAGGGATTTATGCACGTAAAAGCGTTTGAAGCACTCGTTGCCAACGATGCGTTGCCGGTCAATGTGAAGTTTATGATTGAAGGCGAAGAAGAGATAGGCTCTGTCAGCCTGGGTGCTTTTTGTGACGAACACAAAGAAATGCTGAAAGCCGACATTATTCTTGTTTCCGATACAGGTATGATTGCCGAAGACATCCCGGCCATCACTACCGGTTTGCGCGGCCTTGCCTATTGGCAGGTAGAAGTTACGGGTCCTAACCGCGACCTTCACTCAGGCTTATTTGGCGGTGCTGTTGCCAACCCGATCAACGTACTCGCCAAAATGATCGCCGGTATGACCGATGAAAACAACAGGGTTACCATGCCCGGTTTTTATGACGATGTTCTGGAAGCTTCACCAAAAGAAAGAGAGCTGCTCAATATGGCCCCTTATGATGAGGAAGAATACAAAAAAGCAATTGATGTAGAAGAATTAGACGGAGAAAAGGGTTACACAACCATCGAGCGTACAGGTATCCGCCCATCGTTTGACGTTTGCGGTATCTGGGGTGGTTATACGGGCGAAGGTGCCAAGACCGTTCTTCCCTCAAAAGCCTATGCAAAAATCTCTACCCGCCTGGTACCCGATCAGGACCATGAGAAGATTGCCGGAATGTTTGAAGATTACTTTACAGGCATTGCACCGAAATCAGTAAAGGTAAAGGTTGAGTCGCTGCATGGTGGTCAGGCTTACGTTTGCCCTATTGACTTACCCGCGTACAAAGCTGCAGAAAAAGCATTGGAACAGATTTTCAACAGAATACCCATCCCTGTGCGCAGCGGAGGAAGTATTCCGATCATTTCTACCTTTGAAGAAAAACTGGGTATAAAATCATTACTTATGGGCTTCGGACTTGAATCGGATGCTATCCATTCGCCGAATGAAAATTATCCGTTGAATAATTTTTATACAGGAATAGAAGCCATCACCCTGTTCTATCACTATTTCGCACAGGAAATGAGGTAATTAGTTACTGGTTAGTAGTTATATGGTTGACTGCTGATTGCCGTTTGCTGACTGCCGACTAATCATTAATCCTTGGGCGTTTTTTTCGTGAACCTCTTTTTCCGTCTCCTGTGTATTGGGTTTTTTCCGGTTT
>QMPO01000090.1 GCA_003648625.1 Bacteroidota bacterium | reverse complement strand
GTTGATACAACAACATGGGGGCGTGTACCAACCTTGCAGGCACTTGTCGAATCGTTCAGCTCGGCAGCGGGTTCCCGGCCATTTCAGGATGTCGGATACGACGGTATCGCCGATGAAGACGAAACTGCCTTTTTTGAAACTTCCTACCTGAACGTCATCCGTGAAAAATACGGTACTAATTCGGGGGCCTGGGAACAGGCAACAGAGGACCCGTCGGCAGACAACTATCATTATTTCAGAGGGGGCGATTACGACCAGGAAGCACAATACGCAAGTGTTACGGAAAGATACAAGCAATACAACGGAACGGAGGGAAACTCCCCTACCGATGATATCAATCCGGAATCATACCCTACAGCACAAACGAACCTGCCGAATGTCGAAGACATTAACCACGACAATACATTGAGCGAGTCCGAAAGATATTTCCAATATAAGATCGAACTGGACCCCACAAAAATGGAGGTGGGAAAAAACTATATCACGGATATTCGCCATGCACAAAATGTGCGGCTGGCAAACGGAGATGTTACCGATGTGAACTGGTATCAGTTTAAGATCCCTGTTCAGAATCCGGATAAGATTGTGGGCAACATCAGCGATTTCCGGTCGATCCGGTTTATGCGTGTTTTTATGCGCGGATTTGAAAAACCGATCATTGTAAGATTTGCTACGTTTGAACTGGTAAGAAGTGAATGGAGGAGATACCAGAACTCACTGCTGGCAGAAGGTGAATATGTTCCGGGTGACGACGGAAGCGAAACCAGTTTTGTACTTTCCACAGTAAATATTGAAGAAAACGGACAGCGTCAGCCCGTGCCTTATGTGATCCCACCCGGCATTGAGCGGGAGATTAATTTCGGTACAACAAATTATGTCGCACTAAACGAACAGTCGATACAACTCGAAATAGACAATCTTCTGGATGGGGATGCCCGGGGCGTTTTCAAAACCACTGAATTCGATTTCCGGCAATTTAAAAAACTGAAAATGTTTGTACACGCCGAAAAGCGATACGAGGAGCAAAACCTGGATTACGGTGACATGACAGTTTTCGTACGAATCGGTTCCGACTTTATTAATAATTACTACGAATACGAGATTCCGGTAAAATTCACCCCCTGGTACACACCAATCGACCAGGCAGATTCGATATGGCCCGAAGTAAACAATTTTGATATCGACCTGATAAACCTTGTTCAGGTAAAAGAAAACCGGAACGTGGCCATGCGCCAGCCCAATTCGGACCTCGCCTTATACAAACCCTACGTGGAATATGACGGCAAGGCACGGGTTACTGTTTTGGGAAGCCCGAGCATCAGCGATGTGAAAGGTATACTGATAGGGATCAGGAACCCGAAACGTATGGGTACCGGTGCCGATGATGACGGTAACCCGATCAGCTCCATTGTCTGGGTTGACGAATTAAGGCTTACCGACTTCAATGACAAACCGGGCTGGGCTGCAACAGGCCGTATGGAAGCAGTTCTGGCTGATTTTGCACGTGTGTCGTTCTCAGTATCACACAGTTCAGCAGGGTTTTCCAGCATCGAAAAGAAAATTACGCAAATACCGCTGGAATATGTAACCGACTACATCGTCACCACCGATATGGACTGGGGTAAATTTTTCTCGGAGAAAGCCGGTGTAAATATTCCGATGCACTTCGATTACGGTGTTTCGAAAATAACACCCGAATACAACCCGCTGCAACCGGATATCGTCCTGAAGGAAGACCTGAAAACTTACGAAGACAAAAAGGAGAGAGATTCGGTAAAAAGACTGGTAGTGGATTACACCTCACGGACGAATGTCAACCTGATGAATGTCCGGAAAACACGTACCGATAATAAAAAGAAACCCCGGGTGTATGATGTGGAGAATTTCGATGTCTCTTTCGCCTATTCCAAGATCAAACACCGGAATATTGATTTTGAATACGATGACCGGAAAGAATACCGGGGCGGCTTCGGATATAATTACAACGGGCGGCCAAAAAATTACGTGCCGTTGAAAAAAGTTAACGGGATGACTTCCAAACATCTGGCGCTGATCAAAGATTTCAATATTTACCTGCTGCCAAAAACGATTTCATTCCGGACGGATATGAACCGGCAGATCCACCAGATTTTATATCGTGACAAAAGTTTTGGCGACGTGATCATTTACCCGACCGTAAACCGGATATGGAACTGGAACCGGATGTTCAACTTCAAATACGATTTTTCCAAATCCCTGTCGTTTGAATTCAATACCGGTACAAATGCCTACATCAAAGAGCCAACTATTTATCCTGACAAGGAGACGGAAGAATGGGATGAGTACAAACAGTCGATATGGCGCGAGATAGGTGGATTTGGTACGATGCAGCGATATAATCAGTCGCTGAGAATTACCTACAACCTCCCTTTGAAAAAGATTCCGGTACTCGACTGGATCACTATAGCTGCCAATATCCAGACATTATACACCTGGGCTGCTTCACCGGTATCTATCCAACCGCGGTTTGGAAACAACATCGAAAACGGGAACCAGAAGCAGATAAACAGCAACGCTGATCTGCAAAACCTGTACAATAAAATACCTTATTTCAAGTCGCTGAACCAGACACAAAGAAGATCAAGATCATCATCTTCGCGGACACGGGGCGGTCCTCAGCCGAAACCGGCAGAAAACGATACGGTCAAGCAGAACAAACAGATAGGTAAAAAGTTCGGTGAAGGTGTGTTAAAAGTCTTGATGGCAGTAAAAAAAGTTACGGTAACCTGGACCCAGGGAAACGGAACTTCGTTGCCGGGTTATATGCTCGAGCCTAAGTTCCTGGGCATGGACTTCTCGAATACAGCACCGGGATGGGGTTTTGTTTTTGGAAAACAATACAACGACTTCCCGCAAAGGGTAGCTGACAACGGATGGTACTCTGTCGACTCGGCACTGAACAACGCCTATATGCAAAAGGTAAATGAAGCTTTGTCATACAAAGTAAATGGAGATTTCCTGGGAGTTATCCGCATTGACCTTGACGGAGACAGGATTTATACCGATAACTATCAATCCTATTTCCGGTATGATAATGAAGGAATATTTACAGAATATTCTCCCGTAAACACCGGTAATTTCAGCATCTCCTATTCCATTATCAAGACCTCTTTCCAGGGACCGGACAAGAATGAGATTTCTCCGACATTTGTCCAGTTTCTCGACAACCGAATTGTTATTGCCGAAAGGCTTGCCCATGGCGATCCTGCCTGGCAGAATCTTCCGGATGACGCAAAATATTACTACGACACAATTGCGGGCAGGGAATTCCCGTTTGGCTACGGTTCAAACTCGCAGCCTGTATTGTATCATGCATTTCTTTCCGCATACGGGGGAAGCGATGCTTCTTCGGTAGCCATCGAATCGCCTTTCCCAAAATTTCCCATACCTAACTGGCGCATTACCATCAACGGGTTGACCAACATCAAGGCTATCGCCAAGGTATTCAGAAGTTTTAACATCACCCACGGCTACCGTTCCATGCTGAGCATTACTTCGTGGCGTACGAATGTAAACTATAAGGATGATGAGTCCGGCCAGGTATTTCAGGATACCTATAACTTTATCACTAAATATGATGTGGGTGTGGTTTCGGTTATTGAAAATTACAGCCCGCTTATCGGCCTCGACATGACCATGCATAACAGTCTGAATGTACGTGCCGAGTTTAAAAAAACGAGAAACCTTTCAATGAGTTTTGTGAACAACCAGCTTACGGAGATTGTTGGAAATGAGCTGGTACTTGGACTGGGCTTCCGTGTTAAAGGACTGAAATTTCAGATAGCTTCATTTACAGGAAAAAAATCAAACAGGGTAGGCAGCGACCTGAATCTGAAACTCGACTTCGGCATCAGGGACAACAAAACCACCCTGCGAAGAATTGACGAAGACAACAACCAGGTGTCCGCCGGATCGATGCAGTACACACTGAACTTTGCCGCCGACTACATGTTGAGCCAGAGTTTGCAATTACGGGCATATTACAACTGGACAAGTAACAACCCGTACATTTCGGCACAGTTCCCCAATGCTACAACAAGTGCCGGTTTCACCCTTCGCTTTAACCTGGCACAATAAGCTCACTGCATACTGCTATGGGAATAATTTCTTCGAATATTTCCTGAACCAAAGGAGATGCAAAACAAAAAAAGTATAAATTTGAACCACTAAAAAAACAGAAAATATTATGAATATTCCTGCTGAATTATTGTACACCGAAGACCACGAATGGGTCAGAGTTGAAGGCGATGAGGCCTACATCGGAATTACCGACTTTGCACAGGGTGAACTGGGTGATATCGTTTTTGTTGAAGTGGAAACAGTTGATGAAGAACTGGACAAAGGCGATACGTTTGGAACAATCGAAGCGGTAAAAACGGTTTCCGACATGTTTATGCCTGTAGGAGGCACTGTACTTGAAGTAAACGAAGCTTTGGAAGATACGCCTGACGTGATCAACAAAGACCCGTACGGTGGCGGCTGGATCATTAAAATAAAACTTGCCGATACCGAAGAGCTGGAAGGTCTGTTGAGTGCCGAAGCCTATAAGGACACTATCGAATCATAAACAGATATGTGATGATCAGGAGACAATGGTTTACCCTTACATGGGCATTGTTTATACTGATCCTTACGGGCATTCCGGGTGATCAGATCCCCAGGATCCCGACATTTCTGGAGTGGCTCTCCCCGGACAAAATAGCGCATTTGATTATGTTTGGTGTGTTGTCGTACCTTATTCTGTACGGTAACCGTCAACAATATATTAAAAGCAGGAACCGTTCTTATTATATAGTCGTTGCCGTTCTTATATCTGCTGCTTACGGCACTGTTACTGAATTATTACAGTATTATGTGTTTATCGGACGCAACGCCAATGTGTTTGACGGAGCAGCAAATATACTCGGAGCAGCCGGCGGCGGATTGGTATATTTTTTGCAGTTTAATAAAAATAAAAGCGAAAATAAATCTGTTTAGAGATTAATTGTTATTTTAGCAGTTGATTTTTAAGCACAAAAGAATCAAGGATATGGAAGCTAAGAAAACCCCAAAAGCAGACCTGGAAAACAAAAAAACTCTTTTTTTTGAGATTGGGTTAATCCTCGCCTTAGTCGTTGTACTGGCTGCTTTCGAGTACAAAAGTTATGACAAAATAACCATCGATCTGGCACAGAGAGTTGCCGATGATGTAACGGAAGAAATTATTCCGATCACCGAACAAAAAATAAAACCACCGCCACCGCCACCGCCAAAACAGGTGACTCAGATCAAAATTGTGGAAGATGACGTTGAGGTGGAAGACGACCTGGATATCGATGTGGAAGCCGATGATGAAACGGTAGTTGAAGAATATATTCCTCCTGTAGAAGATGAAGAAGAAGTTTCCGAAGCAGAAATTTTTACCGTTGTGGAATCGATGCCTTCATTTCCCGGTGGCATGGGTGCGTTGATGAAATACCTTGCTGAAAACATCAAATACCCGCCCCTTGCAAAGGAAAGCGGAATTCAGGGACGCGTATTTATCAACTTTGTTGTGGAACCTGACGGAAGCATTTCCAACGTAAAAGTATTGCGTGGTATCGGCGGCGGATGTGACGAAGAAGCTGTCCGTGTTGTGGAACGTATGCCGAAATGGTCGCCAGGTAAGCAGCGCGGAAAACCGGTAAGGGTTTCGTATAACCTGCCTGTTAAATTTACACTGCAGTAAAAAAAAACGAATTAAAAAATATTAAAAAGCCGCTGATTGCGGCTTTTTTTAGGCTTCTTTTCTGTAAACTATCTACACAACTTTGATGCACAGTTACTCGCAGAAGCCACACCCTCCAGTCTCCATAGCAGGATGGTAAATCCATAAGAATAGAATTAACTGTATCCCCTATTAATCAATTATATCAAATATCCACCCCCTGATTTTTGTAATTCAGTTAAGTTTTTCGGCCTAATTACTTAACTTAATTTAGGTTTTTAGGCCCATTTCTGTTATTTTTGTGAAAAAATACTTAATATGTATCCAAGAATATTATTGTCGCTCATCGAAAATGAAATGAAAACCCCTGAAATAATCCTATTGTTTGGGGCAAGGAGAACCGGAAAATCCACCTTATTGCATATGCTAAAAGAGAAATATTCCGAAATGGAAATATTCAACTGCGATAACCCACTGGTTTATGATATTTTGCAAACCAAAAACACAGAGTCCATTAAAGGCCTTTTTGAACAGGGAAAACTTATCGCTTTCGATGAGGCCCAGACAGTACCGGATATTGGGTTAATATTAAAACTTTTGTATGATGATGTTGAGAATAACACTAAGTTTATCGCCACCGGTTCAAGTAGTTTTGACCTGGCCAATAAAACAGGCGAACCGCTCACCGGCAGAAATATATCATTAAACCTGTTTCCGCTTTCTTTATCCGAGATAAAAGACAAGAACGGCTTGTTAAAAGTCATGGAAAAACTCAATGATTATCTGGTTTACGGCACTTATCCCGGTATTGTGGATTTGAATAACAACGATAAAATAAAAAGACTCATTCAATTAAGTTCCGATTACCTTTTTAAAGATATTTTAAAATTTGAGAGGCTTAAAAATCCTGATGTTTTACGTCAGTTATTGAAAGCCCTGGCCTTACAATTAGGCAGTCAGGTGTCTGTACAGGAATTGTCACAACTACTTAAAATTTCTGCTCAAACAGTAGAAAAATACATTGACCTGCTTCAAAAAAGTTTTATCATTTACAAGCTTCCTTCATTTAGCAGCAACCTAAGAAATGAAATCAAGAAAAGTAAAAAATATTATTTTTTGGACAACGGAATCCGTAATGCCCTCCTGAATAATTTTAATCCTGTTGACAATCGTCCGGATGCAGGTGCGCTTTGGGAAAACTTTTGCATTATTGAAACTTTAAAAAAAGTGGAATATAAACAAAGTTTCTCCAATTTATATTTTTGGAGAACTTACGATGGCGCCGAAATAGATTTGGTTGAAGAAAAAGACGGTAAAATTTATGCCTTTGAATTTAAATGGAGCCCCAAAAGAAAAGTCAAATTACCGGGTTCTTTTGCAGAGAAATATAATGTTCAGCAATTCAGCGTGATAACTCCTGAAAACATTTTTAAATTTATTACTTAAGTTGATTGTGGTTTTGTAAATAAGCGGGTGCCTGCACTCGTCCCCGTGTTATTATTGAAAAGAGCCGATTCGATGCGGCTTTTTTTATGGCTTCTTTTCCTGCTGAAAGTAATTATGCACGATCCGGGCTTTGGCCTTACCGATTGTTTCAGCTATTTCCTCAAAAGAAGCTTTTTCAATGTTCTTTACCGACTTAAATTTCCATAACAATTTTTGCGCCGTGGCAAATCCCACTCCGTCGATGGAAGTCAACACCGATTTTATAGTACCCTTTTCCAGCCGCGACCGGTGGTGTGTAATACCAAAACGATGGGCCTCATCGCGCAATTGCTGGATTACTTTCAGCGACTCTGATTTTTTATCGAGGTACAAGGGCAACGGATCATTCGGAAAATAAAGCTCTTCCAGCCTTTTGGCAATACCAACCAACGTAATCTTGCCATAAAGACCCAGTTTTTCCAGGCTTTTCGCTGCGGCATTCAACTGGCCTTTTCCTCCGTCCACCACAATAAGCTGCGGCAGCGGTTTTTCTTCCTTCAGCAAACGGCTGTACCTGCGGTAAATCACTTCCTCCATCGACGCATAGTCATCGGGGCCGGTAACAGTTTTTATGTTGTAGTGCCGGTATCCCTTCTTGTTGGGTTTCGCATTAACAAACTGCACCATCGCAGCCACCGGATAATCGCCCTGGAAATTGGAATTGTCGAAACACTCTATCTGTTCCGGCAATTCGTTCATCCGCAGATCTTTTTTCAGAGTCTCCAGAATGCGCTTTCTATGTCTTTCGGGATCTGTCAGCTCTTTTTGCCTTTCACGTTCCATTTTATAGTACAATGTATTGCGCCGGCTCAGGTCCAGCAACTGTTTCCTGTCGCCCCGCTGAGGAATCGTTATTTTCAGACCTTCCAGATGATAACCGGGGTCAAAAGGGAGGATGATCTCATCGGCAGTGGAGTGAAAGCGGTTTCTGAAATCTGTCAGGGCAAACAACAATAAATCTTCTTCTGTTTCGTCCAGTTTTTTCTTCAGTTCCACCGTGTGTGCCTGCACAACAGCCCCTTTGATCACCCGCAAATAATTTACATAGGCCATCTTCTCTTCATTGATGATGGACAACACATCTACATTATCAATTTTCGGGTTGACAATGGTTGATTTGCTCTTATAGTTTTCGAGTATCCCGATCTTTTCCTTTAAAAGCTGCGCTTTCTCAAAGTCCATCTTATCGGCTGCTTCCAGCATCAAACGTTGCAGTTCAAGAATGACCTGGCTGATATTTCCTTTAATAATAGACCGTATCTGATCAATAATAGCATCATAATCTTCTTCGCTCTGTTTCCCGACACACGGTGCCAGGCAGTTGCCGATATGGTATTCCAAACATACTTTGAACTTTCCGGCGTCAATATTTTTCTTTGTCAGCCGGAGAGCACATGTGCGTACGGGGTAGAGCTGACGGATCATGTCCAGCATCGTCCGCATCAGCTTGACAGAAGCATACGGACCGTAATACTCCGAGCCGTCTTTGACAAGGTTCCGGGTAGGAAAAACGCGTGGAAAGGGTTCGTTTTTTATGCACAACCACGGAAATGTCTTATCGTCTTTCAGTTGTACGTTATACCGGGGCTGGTACTTTTTGATCAGGTTATTTTCCAGAAACAGGGCATCCCGTTCCGTTTCGGTGACCACAAATTCAATATCGGCAATCTTTTTAACCAGAAGCCTGAGTTTTCCGGAAGTATGCTTTTTAGTGAAATAGCTGGATACCCTTTTTTTCAGATTTTTTGCCTTGCCCACATAAATCACTTTCCCGTTATCATCCAGATAGCGGTACACTCCGGGGCCCGAAGGCAGCGAACGGATAAGGTTCTGTAAACCGGTATTTTCTTTTGTCTCTTTCAAAGTGCGTGGTTACGATCGTTCGGCAAAGGTAGCAATCCTAAGTGTTTTCCGATTGTTCTATAGATCCGGTAAGCTCTTCAAACTGCTGCCACGAAAGTCGTTCGGCTCTCAGATCAAGGTACGGATGTGAGGTATTTCCTCCTGTCAGTTGTTTTAAAGCATTACGCAATGTTTTCCGCCGCTGGTTAAAAGCTGTTTTTACCACCCTTACAAATAATAACTCGTCACACGTCAGCTTATCTGTTTCGTTGCGTTTCAACCTGATCACAGCCGACTTTACTCTGGGTGGCGGAAAAAACACCCCTTCGTTCACCGTAAAACAATATTCGATATCGAACCATGTCTGCAGCAATACGCTCAAAATGCCGTAGGTCTTACTTCCGGGCGGGGCCGCAATCCTTTCGGCCACCTCTTTCTGGATCATTCCTACAGTTTCGGGGATTAAATCTTTGTTTTCGAGCACCTTAAAAAAAATCTGACTGGAAATATTGTAGGGGAAATTTCCTATCAACGCAAACGGAGATTTACTGAGTTTTGACAGATCATACTTGAGGAAATCCGCTTCAATAATTTGCAAGCGCGGATCGGAAAAATGTGCCTGCAAATGTTGTATCGACTCGGTATCAATTTCAATCAGGCTGAGCTGTCGGATAAAGTTATTTTCCAGCAGTGCCTCGGTCAGGATGCCCGTTCCGGGGCCCAGTTCACATACCTTAGTAAAATCATCAGACAAACATGCGGCAATTTTTCCGGCGATGTTTTTATCAGTTAAAAAATGCTGTCCGAGATGTTTTTTAGGCCTGACCATTTTTGCCTACATTCCTGCCTTTGAACGGATAAACTCGAAAAACAGGCGCACGCCCACACCGGTACCGCCTTCTATACGGTAACTGTCACGTTTTGCCAAAAAGG
>QMPO01000089.1 GCA_003648625.1 Bacteroidota bacterium | reverse complement strand
TTTCTATGATTGTTTAGGGCGTTATTAATAAAAAATGAAAATAAAAAATCATCCATTAATTTCGTTTACTTAATTTTACATTTCTTATTCCTTATTCGATATTCGATATTTAAAAAAAACGGACTTGAATAAGGAATATCGAATAAGAAACATCGAATAAGAAATATTAAACATTGGAAAGCTATTAACCTGAATTTTCATAGAAACGCTTTACTTGATGGCAACAAGAAAATTTGATTTAGAAGATCGACTCATTGACTTTGCAATTTCAATTGATGGAATTATAGAACAACTACCTAGCACAAGACTGGGAAATCATCTTGCCGGCCAGATGATTCGGTGCGGAACCTCTCCGGCTTTAAATTATGGAGAAGCTCAATCTGCTGAGTCAAGTAATGACTTTATTCACAAATGCAAAGTAATTCTAAAAGAGTTAAGAGAAACAAGAATCTGTTTAAAGATTATTCGCCGGAAACCACTCCTGCCGGATGAAAAAACGGCCATAGAATTACAGGAAAACAATGAACTTATTGCCATTTTTTTAAAAAGCATTGACACAGCGAAGAAAAATCAGAAATGATATCCAGAAATTGTGTTTTGTATTGAAGGGTTTAGCTAATTTTACATTTCTTATTCCTTATTCGATATTCGATATTTTAAAAAAACGGACTTGAATAAGGAATATCGAATAAGAAACATCGAATAAGGAATTGAATAAATGAGTAACAGATACAACCAGCGCGGCGTCTCAGCATCCAAAGAAGATGTGCACGCAGCTATTAAAAACGTGAACAAAGGGCTCTTCCCAAATGCTTTTTGCAAAGTAATTCCTGATATCCTCGGAAACGATCCGGCATATTGCAATGTGATGCATGCTGACGGCGCCGGCACTAAATCATCACTGGCTTACATGTATTGGAAAGAAACCGGTGATCTTTCGGTTTGGCGTGGCATAGCCCAGGATGCCATTGTAATGAATACCGATGATCTGCTATGCGTTGGCATTACCGACGACATATTGCTCTCTTCCACCATAGGCCGAAATAAAAACCTGATCCCCGGCGAAGTGATCAAAGCTCTTATTGAAGGTACAGAAGAGTTTATCGAAAAGATGAATAAATATGGGGTATCGATGCACCTTACCGGTGGCGAGACCGCTGATGTAGGTGATCTGGTAAGAACGATTATTGTTGATTCGACTGTTACGGCAAGAATAAAACGGAATCAGATTATTGAGAACCACATACAAACCGGAGATGTAATTGTGGGACTGGCATCGTTCGGGCAGGCTGCATATGAAGATGAATATAATGGGGGAATGGGCAGCAACGGCCTGACATCAGCGAGACATGATGTGTTTGGCCAGGAGCTGGCGGAAAAATATCCGGAAAGTTTCGACCCGATGATACCTAAGGACCTGGTATATTCTGGCAAATTAGGATTAACAGAAGCAACACAAACTGAGGGTGTTGACGCCGGCAAACTGGTGCTTTCCCCAACACGCACTTATGCTCCTATCATGAAAAAAGTACTGGATCAGTTCAGAGATCATATTCACGGCCTTATCCATTGCAGCGGTGGAGCTCAGACGAAGGTGATGCATTTTGTGGACAAACTGCATGTGGTTAAAGACAATATGTTTCCCACTCCTCCCCTTTTTGCGCTTATTCAGGAGCAATCAGATACTGACTGGCGCGAGATGTACCAGGTTTTCAATATGGGACATCGGATGGAAATATACCTGCCGGAAACCCTGGCAGACGATGTAATCAGGATTTCCCAATCGTTTGGTGTTGATGCACGCATTATTGGTCGCTGCGAAGTGTCGGAAAAGAAAATGCTTACCATTATCTCTGAGCATGGAGTGTTTGGGTATTAAATCTCAGTTAAATGTATTGCCCTCAAGCCGGGCTGGCTCTTACTTTTTTTCTTCAGCAAAAAAAAGTGAGCAAAAAATGCCGCCGCTGCTGATAAAATTGCTAAAAATCTCTGTATTCCACTAAAAGAAAATAACTCGCTACGCTCAAACAGATTTTCTTTCTTAACGCTCCATACAGCGATTTTCTTCACGCATTTTATCAAAGGCGGAAAACTCTCTAATAATAACATTACAATGATTAAAATATAGCACTTTATTAATTTCAAAAAACTTTCAAATATTTTTAGGAAACTACGAATAATTATCTCTAAATTATTCTTCGATCATATGTTTACTTGCTATTTATCATTTAATATCTGATATTTGAATAGTTTTAAATACAACTATTTATGATCACCTGGGACGACTTTGAAAAAATAGACATGCGCGTGGGAACCATTATTGAGGTGGATGACTTTCCTGAAGCCAGAAAACCGGCTTACCGTTTAAAAATCGATTTCGGAGAACTGGGCATCAAACAGTCCAGCGCACAGATTACCGAGCTTTATGCAAAAGAAGATTTACTAAACAGACAAATTATTGCGGTAGTTAACTTCCCGTCAAAACAGATCGCCAATTTTATTTCTGAATGCCTGGTCATGGGCATCTATACCGAAGATAACTCCGTAGTTTTATTACAGCCTGAAAAGAAGACAGCAAACGGGATGAAAGTAGGGTAACTATTTCCCGATTAGCGACAACTGTGTTACTATTCCTCTTTTCTAAACTCCAAAATATCCCCCGGCTGGCAATCCAGCACATCACAAATAGATTCGAGGGTTGAAAAACGAATGGCTTTGGCTTTTCCTTTTTTCAGGATGGAAAGATTCGCCATGGTAATACCCACTTTTTCCGAAAGTTCGGTCAGGCTCATTTTTCGCATGGCCAGCATTACATCAAGATTTACTACAATGGCCATAGCTATACCGTTAGTTCCTGTTCTTCCCGGAGTTTTACACCCCGCATAAAAATATGCGAAAGCACCCAAAGCAACAAAGCTGCCAGTAAAATACCACCGTACGAATTGATATCACCGGTTATCTCCAGGTGTTCAAATTCAATGTGTCGGGCCAGGAAGTAATAAAACAGCCAGCTGTACACTTTGAAAAACAACCACAGGCCCACGAGACCGTATGATATTTTTTGTAACATCCTGATATTGTAACGCTCAAAAATAATTCCCCGGTATACATTGGAAATAAAGTTTTTGAACATGAGGAAAATATACAGCAAAATAAAAATGGCCACCAACAACACAACACCAAACCATTTGGCCAGGTATTCATTCGTATTTATAAAATGTAGTTTGCCAATGGCTTCCACAAAGGCAACTTCCTGAACAGTTTGATCAATGTGCAAAGTGCCTTTCTCTGTATAATTTACCTGGACGGGTAATACCGTATGAAGTTGCATATCATCACCGAACAATTCAGCCTGTAAGGCTACATTTATTGCAATGGCAGCGAAAAACACCAATACTACAAGCCAGAATGTAATTTGAGTCAGCCAATAAATAATTTTGATACTTAATGGTTTTTTTTCTGATTTCATGTTTAATGGTTATTAAGTTTGTGATTACAAATATAACATTTATTTATCGTTTGTCAAGTTTTATTTATCGTTTTTCGATATTTTTTTATTGTTGTGTATTATTTTCTAAACATATTTTTAAAATCAGGGTGCATGAATTGGCAATAAAACAGCATGGGGCAAAGAGCATGTAGCATGGGACATGGGGTAAGGGGCTTGCAAAAATAAAATTACAAATCCCCTTCACTTTTTTTACAGCTTTGATTACTTATTACTTTTGCTCCCAAATTCGGATAATACACTATGTCCATTACAAGAAAAACTATTAATATCGGGATTGTCGCCCATGTGGATGCAGGGAAAACCTCCATAACCGAGATGTTTCTGTATAAAAGCGGCGCCATCAGGAGCCCGGGAAGCGTTGACAAGGGGACTTCACAGTCCGACAGCCTGGCCGTTGAAAGGGAAAGAGGCATTTCGGTAAGGAGCACCTCCGCTTCTTTTGAATGGAATCAGTTCAAGATTAACTTGATTGACACTCCGGGTCACGTAGATTTCTCGGCGGAAGTGGAACGATCCTTACGTGCACTTGACTGTGCTATTCTTGTATTATCGGCTGTTGAGGGTGTACAGGCTCATGCCGATACTCTTTGGAAAGCTTTGCAGAAAATACATATTCCGACACTCATCTTTATTAACAAAATTGACAGGATGGGCGCGGATACAGATTCCGTTATCAGTGAAATTAAGAAAGAGTTAAGCCGGAACATTGTCCTTATGCAGTCGGTACGGCACGAAGGAAGCAACGATGCACACATCATCGATATGAGTGGTACAGACGCCGCCGGGAAACTAAGTGAGGATTTCACAGAATCGATCCTGAACAACGATGAAGCCCTGATGAACAAGTACTTAAATAACGACAGTTTACCGGTCGAAGATATCAGGAAGTCAATGATTGATCAGGTTCATGACAATACCTTATTTCCGGTACTGTTCGGCTCTGCTAAATTCGATATCGGGATTCGCGAACTGCTGGATGCCATCACCCGCTATATGCCCGAAACGAAAGCAGATACCAATGCGGCTGTTTCAGGCATTGTTTATAAGGTGGAACACGACAAAACCATCGGACGGATTGCCAGCGTGCGACTGTACCGCGGATCATTAAAAACACGTGATACGGTTTTTAACGCCAGCCAGAATAAAGAAGAGAAAATCAGCCAGATAAAAAAGCTCCGGGGGCAAAAATATGAAAACACGGGCACCTTGTTTGCCGGGGATATTGCAGCACTTGGCGGTTTAGGAGGCGTCAGGGCAGGCGATATTATCGGGACAGAAGAAGGTATTAACGCGGCAGTAAGCCTTCATGCTCCGTTGCTTACGGTCAATATTTTGCCGGAGAAACAGGAAGATTATTCAGCACTGGTAAAAGCCATGCAAATGCTCACCGACGAAGACCCGCTGATCGATCTGATCTGGTTAAAAGATGAGCGTCAGTTGCACATCAAATTAATGGGGCTCATCCAGCTTGAGGTGCTTGAGAATATTCTGCAAGAGCGTTTCCGTCTTAACGTCACATTTGGGAAACCAAGTGTTATCTACAAAGAAACACCAGCTGCTTCAGGAGAAGGTTACGAGGCTTACACTATGCCAAAGCCCTGCTGGGCAGTAGTGCGGTTTAAAATTGAGCCGGGCGACAGAGGAAGCGGTGTGGTTTATCATTCAGAAGTCGGCGTCAATAGTATTGCAAAACGGTATCAGCACGAAATTGAAAGGACAATTCCTCTGGCACTAAAGCAAGGTATTCATGGCTGGGAAGTGACCGATGTAAAAATCACCCTGACTGGCGGCGAGCATCATAACATCCACTCCCGTGCAGGAGATTTTGTTGTAGCCACACCCATGGCAATCATGAACGGACTGAAAGACACAGGAACCACCTTACTCGAGCCTATGCTGGCGTTTACCATCACCGGGCCGGAGGACAGCCTGGGCAGGATCATCAGTGGCCTAACACAATTAAGGGCTGATGTGGGCAATCCGTTTTTATCAGATGACAAATTCAGCCTTAGCGGAACTATTCCGGTTGCCACCTCGCTGGATTATGCCGCAAAATTAAGTGCGCTTACCGGTGGAAAAGGCAAATTAGCCACACGGTTTTCCGGATACCGTGAATGCCCTTTGGAATTGGGAGCTGTAACGCCGTTCAGGGGAATCAGTCCGCTCGACAGATCAAAATATATACTAAAGGCACGAAAAGCCATTCAATAACTGTAAATTTGCCACTCATTTATTGCTATGAGCCAATCGAAGAGAGATATCTTACAAATAGTCGAAGCTTCAGAAAACAACCTGCAACATGTCAGCGTTGACATTCCTCACAATGCTTTGACAGTGATTACCGGCGTCTCCGGCTCCGGGAAATCTTCCCTTGCTTATAATGTGCTGTTCAAAGAGAGCCAGCGTCGTTTCCTGGAATCATTTTCGGCATATTCCCGACAATATCTGGGTAAATTAGAAAAGCCAAAGGTTAAGGAAATAAAGGGTTTACAGCCTGCATTGGCCATCAATCAGAAAACTGTTGTTGCCAACCCCAGATCAACGGTCGGAACCATGTCCGGCATCTATGATTATCTCCGGCTGTTATACGCCCGCACTGGTACAGCTTATTGTACACATTGCAACAGCATCATCGAAAACCATACATCTGGGCGCTGTGAACATTGCGGGACAAAGCATCCCGAAATCCTGGCCAAACTGTTTTCATTCAATTCAAAATACGGTGCCTGTCCCCAATGCAACGGACTTGGTGTTACCGAGCAGATTGATCAAGCTAAGCTGATTGCCGATGAGAACAAAACCCTTCGCGAAGGTGCGCTGGTACCAACTACGCCTAACGGGTATATTGTATATTCGCAGGTAAGGGTGGATGAACTGGACAAAGTTTGCCGGGCTCATGGTTTTTCCGTTGACATCCCATGGAAAGACTTAAGCGAGGAGCAGCAGAAAGTCATAATGTACGGTAGTAACCGGATTAAAATTCTCTTTGGCAAGCACTCGCTCGAATCCCGCCTAAAATGGAAAGGCATCACGGCAAAACCCCGGGAAGAAGCTTTTTATAAGGGCATGATCCCGATTATGGAAGAAATTCTCCGAAGAGACCGCAACGACAACATACTGCGTTTTGCCAGTTCTTTTACGTGTAATGCCTGTAATGGTAGCAGGCTCAGGGAGGAAGCACGATTCGTTTATATCAATGAAAAAAATATTTGTACGCTAAGCGATCTTCCACTATCCGGTTTGTACGATTACCTTAAAGATCTGGCACGCTCTGTTTCCGATAATGAGCTTACCGAGCATATTTTGAATCATGTATTAAAGCGGCTGGAATACCTTCAGTTACTGGGACTGGACTACCTGAGCCTCTCCAGGGAATCGACAACATTGTCAGGAGGTGAAGCACAGCGAATAAGACTTGCCTCACAAGCAGGCAGCGGACTCCAGGGTATACTGTATATTCTCGACGAGCCCTCCATAGGCTTGCATCCGAGGGATAATAAAAAACTGTTAAAAGTTTTAAGATCCCTGCGCGACAACGGTAATACCTTACTGGTGGTGGAACACGATGAGGAAACCATAAAATCGGCAGATTATTTAATCGATATCGGCCCAAAAGCAGGAATTCATGGCGGTGAGGTCATCTACCAGGGGGATGTCCAGTCGCTGTTAAACAACAAAGACAAATTTCCCAAAAGCCTGACTGCTAAAACTATTTCTGATGCTTCTGCATGGTCTCCTCCGGTTAGTGTCCGACCCGGTGAGGGAAGCCTTCTTGTTCGGGGCGCCTCCAAAAACAATCTGAAGAATATTGATGTCGATTTCAGGCTCAATGCGTTTAACGTGGTTACCGGCGTTTCCGGTGCCGGAAAATCGACACTCGTACACGAAGTGCTTGCCACGTATTTAAAAAGCCGGAAATTCGATGCACATTGTAAAAGCATTGAAAGCACAAAGGCCATCAGCCGGATCATTGCCATTGACCAGTCGCCCATCGGACGAACACCACGAAGCAACCCGGCTACTTATACGGATATGTTTGCACATATCAGGGACATCTTTGCCGGTCTTCCCGAGTCGAAAAAAAGAGGCTACAAAAAAGGGCGATTTTCTTTTAACAATCAGGGGGGCCGTTGCGAAACCTGCCAGGGTGCGGGAAGGATACATCTGGGCATGCATTTCCTCGGCGATGTGGAAATCGTGTGTGCGGATTGTAAAGGAAAACGTTTTAACGAAGAGACCCTTGAAATCCGATACCGCGGCAAAAATATATATGAGGTTCTGGATTTATCAGTTGAAGAAGCCGGAACTTTCTTTGAAGGGGAGCCTAAAGTTACCCGTATACTGGATCAGCTGATACATCTGGATGTGGGGTATTTAAAACTCGGGCAGCCCTCAACAACGCTTTCAGGTGGAGAAGCCCAGAGAGTAAAACTGGCATCAGAGCTATACAAAACATCAAAAGGCCACAACCTCTATATCCTTGATGAGCCTACGGTTGGATTACACAAAGCTGACATCAGCTATTTGCTTGATGCGCTTCACAACATTGTTGATAATGATAACACAGTTATTGTGATCGAGCATGATGTGGACATTATTAAAGAAGCTGATCACATTATTGACCTCGGACCGGAAGGGGGTGAAAAGGGAGGAGAGCTTGTTGTACAGGGAGATCTTAAGAAGCTCATGCAGTGTGCGCACTCCCACACAGGAAATGCCTTAAAGGCCCTGTTTAATCAGGGCGCATCCTTAGCAACGCATGATAAGGCTGTCATAAAGCTGACCGATATTGACTTCAAAGGGGTCAGCACCAATAACCTCAAAAATATTGACGTACGCATTCCATTAAACAAAACAACGGTAATCACCGGTGTTTCAGGGAGCGGCAAATCATCGCTGGCATTTGATACCATTTATGCCGAAAGCAGAAACCGGTTTACCGAAAGCCTGTCAACTTATGCACGGAGGATGATGAGCAAAGTAAAAAAAGCCGAACTTGAGCATTGTTCCGGGCTCACTCCCGCCATTGCGATCCGCCAAAGCCCGTTTCGGAAAAACCCCAGATCGACAGTGGGCACGGCTACGGAAATTTATGACCTTTACCGGCTTTTATATTCGCGGGCCGGGACAAATGCCGACGGTTCCTATACGACATTGGCAGCATCACAATTCTCATTTAACAATGTTGACGCCGCTTGTAAAAAATGCAATGGATTGGGCGTACTCATCACTTCGACGCCTGAACGGTTTATCAGCGATCCGGACAAAGCTTTAACAGACGGCGCTATGGACGGTAGCATTCCTGGTAAATATTTTGGAGATCGCTATGGACAGTTCGTCAATACGCTTATCGAAGTCGGCAAACAAAAAGGTATTGATTTTGGAATCCCCTATGCACGACTTTCGGAAGAAGCTATTAAAATTGCACTTTATGGTACAGGCACTGAAGAATATGAGGTTGAATGGAATTTTAAACGGGGTAACAGAAGCGGCACGCATAAGATGACAACCGTCTGGAAGGGTTTTGTTAACTATATAAATGAAGAATATGAGATCAAGCGCGGCGGCAAACGAGCTGAAGCCTACCAGGTTATTATGAGTGAGTTACCTTGTCCTCATTGTAAGGGCAATCGCTTGAAAAAAGAAATACTTGACGTGTGTTTCAACAAGGAACATATTGCGGCCTTATCGGCAAAACCCATTCAAAATGCCCTGCATTACTTTCAGCACATTGAGTCAGACATCGACAGCGAGCAATTTGAACGAAGCAAAACTATTATTGACCAGATAATTACAAAACTCGAAACACTCAAGCGGATCGGCCTTGGCTATATTTCCATCGACCGGCCTACAGCCACCTTATCCGGAGGAGAAGCACAACGCTTGCGAATCGCCACACAACTGGCGGCTGATCTATGCGGACTTACTTATGTACTCGATGAGCCCACCATCGGTTTGCACCCTCATGACACACAACACTTAATGGATGCTGTTGAACAACTTAAGGACAATGGGAATACAGTAGTTATTGTTGAACATGACCCCGATGTAATTGCACAGGCAGATCATATTATTGATATGGGTCCCGGAGCCGGCACATACGGTGGAAAAATCGTTGTGCAGGGGGACTTGCAGGACATTCTGAATCAAAACAACTCCCTGACCGGGAAATATTTAAAAGCGCACAAAAATCAAATACCGGCGAAACCCGTAACACTTTCCCCGGGTATTAAAATCAGCTCCGCCTCAGCAAACAATCTTAAAAATATTGATATTGACATACCTGCCGGTGGAATTACAGCCATTACGGGTTTATCCGGAAGCGGAAAAACATCCCTCGCTTTTGATGTAATTGCCAGTTCATTTAAAGCAGGGCGCGCGGTGAACTGCAAAGAAATATCCTTTAATAACATTGACAGCATTTTAGTTATTGACCAGCAGAAAATAGGCGCGTCACCCTTAAGCACACCGGCTACCTACACAGGTGTGTTCGACCGAATCCGGGAGCTGTTCGCTTCAACTCCCGATGCCAGATCCAAAGGGTTGAAAAAATCCTC
>QMPO01000088.1 GCA_003648625.1 Bacteroidota bacterium | reverse complement strand
GGAAATAGCTTCTTTAAAATCCGCCAGAGCCTTTATTTCATCATTCAGTTCAATATACAGTAAACCCCGCTGATAGTACGCTTTATGTGCATTTGGGTTGACTTCAATGGCTTTTGTAAAATCTTTAACCGCACTCTCATTCATACCCAGTTCAGCTTTTGTTTTCCCTCGTAAAAAGTAATCAATCTTTTCATCAACAGCAACTGGTTGTCCTTCTTCTTTTTCCTTTTTCGTATCCTTTACGGCATCCTTTAAATTGCTCCCGGTAACTGCTTTTGCGTAATCAGGATCCAACTCTATCGATTTGTCAAAATCAGTAATGGCTTCTTCGTGCAATCCTAAGGCTGCCTTGGAAAGTCCGCGGTTATAGTATGCCTTGGAATCGGAAGGATCAAGCCGGACAGCTTCATCATAATCAATTATGGCTTCCTCATACTTTTTCAGTTCAGCTTTGGCAATTCCGCGATTGTTATATGCTTTAACGTAACCGGAATCCAACTCGATGGTCTGATTGTAATCCTCTATAGCCTCAGCGTGTTTTTTCAGGTTTGCTTTGGCCAGTCCTCTGTTATGAAAAGCCTGCACATCGTCAGGATCCAACCTGACAGCTTCATCAAAATCTATAATGGCCTCTTCAAACAAACCGAGACTCGCTTTGGCCATCCCCCTGTTGAACCAGGCGTTTTCGAAATCGGGGTTTAGCTCAATAGCTCTGTCAAAATCGCTGATAGCCTCCTCAAACTTTTTCAGTTCGGATTTCGCCATTCCCCTGTTGTTGAATGCAATGGTGTATTCAGGGTCTAATTCAATAGCCCTGTCAAAATCTTTGATCGCCTCTTCATTCAAATTAAGGCTTGCTTTGGATCTGCCCCTGTTGTTAAACGCCTGCGTATATTCGGGATTCCGCTTTATGGCTTCATCGAAATCTTCCACAGCTGCTTCATAATCTCCCATCCCGGTTTTTGCCAGTCCCCTGTTATAATAAGCAGAAATATCCTCCGGTGCTATTTTCAAAGCAGCATCATAATCTTCAACAGCTTCCTTATTCCTGTTAAGTTTGGCTTTAGCTAAAGCACGGTTGTAGTAAGCAACCAGGTCATCAGGATTTAATTCAATGGCTTCGTTAAAATCTTCAATGGCATCCTCATTTCTATCCAAATGGGCTTTTGCAATACCTCTGTTATTATATGCGTTGCTATCAATAGGATTCAACTCAATTGCTTTCGAATAGTCGGAAATGGCTTCTTCTGTCAGCAACAGGTTGAACTTGGCATTTCCCCTGTTGTAATCAGCCTTTGCGTATTGCGTATCCAGTTCAATAGCCTTCGTATAATCTTCCACAGCCTCTTCAAACAACTTCAGTTCAGCTTTGGCAATCCCCCTGTTATTATATGCCCGGGCAAATTCAGGGTTCAGCACAATCGCTTTGTCATAATCTTTAACAGCTTCTGTATTTTGTCCTAAATCAGCCTTTGCAATTCCCCTGTTGTTGTACGAGAAATAGTCGTCCGGGTTAAGTTGAATAGCAATATCATAGTCAGCAATAGCTTCTTCCGCAAAACCTGCATTTCTTTTGGCAATACCGCGGTTGTAATAGGCACTGTTTCGGTTAGGATCTATTTCTATTGCTTTGTCGTACTCCTGGATAGCTCCTTTGTAATCTGACAAGTCTCTTTTAGCATTACCACTTTCAACATAATCTTCCGGATTATGATATGTCAGCTCATTCATTTTGGTTTGGTCGTTCATGGTTTTAAAGGCAATAAATTCACATTAATTTTAGTTTTCAGAAGTCTCATTAAATTGTTTATAAAAATAACACACCTTGCCGAAACAACATCACTTTTGTTAATAAGTTTCTTTCTGTTGTTGATACACAATATTTGAGGTACACAAATGTAATATTATAAGCTACTTTAAGTCAGCTAGTTCCACGTCATATACCAGTGTGCACTTTGGGGGTATTTTATTACTGTCACCTAACAGTCCATACCCAAGGTGGGCTGGTAAAATTAGTATTGCCTTGTCACCAACACGCATCAACAGGATAGCTTCTTCCAAACCACTCTCTACATTTCCCCTTCCAACCCGAAAAATCTTCTGTCCGTCTTTCTCTGATGAATAAATCACATCTCCGGTTAATAATCTGAGCGTGTAATTCAATACAGCAGTTTTTCCCGATACCACTTTTTCTCCGGTTCCTTTCTCATAAATATGATAGCGCAGGCCGCTACCCGTTTCTTTCATGTCTAACCCATGCCTTCTAATATAATTGGCAATATTTTCCTTTTCAGTGCGAACAAGATACCTGTTAGCTTTCTCCAATGCCTTTTCCGAATTAAGCTGCTTGTGTTCGTTTTTCGCTTGCCTGTTCCCCTGGTTTTCTGAGTTACAGGAAGCTAATATGAGCAGAAATAATATAATGAAGCTATTTCGCATCCGCTTCGTTTTATGAGTCGTAACTGAGTATATAATCAAGTTTGTTTTTATAAAGTGGTAAGATCTTCTTCACTTCTTCAATTGTTTTCTCAATGCTGGTAAACGACTTCCCCCCTGCAGCATTCCTATGCCCCCCTCCATTAAAGTGCTTCTTTACCAGATCGTTAACGGAAAATTCTCCTTTCGACCTGAAGGACATTCTGATCATTTTGTCTTTTTCGGTTAGCAGGATCGACTGGTTGATCTTTTCCATGGACAGCGGGAAATTCACAATACCTTCGGTATCTCCCACCTGAAAATTAAACCTTTTCAAATCTGCCCGTGTCAGGTAGATCAGCGCTGTATGAAACTCTTCCCAGACGATCATCCTTTTATGAATAGCATAACCAAGCAGACGTAGGCGATTCTCTGAAAACGTGTCATAGATCAGTTGGTGCAATTTCTGAACGTCTACTCCTTTACTCACCAGGTCTGCAGTTACTTCGTACGTTTCTTTTCTGTTACAGGAAAAGCTGAAAGAACCCGTGTCAGTGACAATCCCAGCATACAGAGCCTCTGCTATTTCTTTGTTTATCAAATCTTTGTCACCCGAATAGTCAATAAAATTATAAACAAGTTCTGATGTTGAAGAAGTGTTCACTGTGGAAATACAGTAATCAAAGCTTTCCGTATCCGGGTCAATATGATGATCTATCAAAACTCTTTTACCCTGAGAACGCGTGATAATATCGGCAACGCTTCCCAGCCTGTTTATCGCATTATAATCAAGACAAAAGACAACTTCAGCCTCGGTCAATGTTTTCTTTACCAGAGCCGATTGGCGATCGTACACAAGCATTTCCTTACTTCCGGGTATCCAGGCAAGGAACTCCGGAAACATATTGGGAATCACAACATCCACCCGGTGTCCTTTCCTTTTCAGGTAATGATACATTGCCAGCGAAGAGCCAATAGCATCACCATCGGGATTATTATGCGTAGTAATAACTATTTTTCTCTTTTCTGATAAAAGGTCATTAATCTCTTCGACAGTGCGCAGTATCTCACTCATTCTGGTTACGTATTAAGGAGCAAAGATAAAAAATATCTACCTCAAACCTTTGTCTGGACAAAGCAGGGCCTCACATTGAATTGTTCTTTGTTTTATAAGGGATTGTAGTATTATTCTGCTATTTTTGCGCAAAATTTTAAACTTATTCAAATGGCAGGAAGCATAACATTTACAATGATCAAACCCAAAGCCGTTGCAAACGGGAATATGGGAAAAATAATTGACAAGATAATTGACGGAGGTTTTCAGATTAAAGCTCTGAAATACACTAAATTATCAAAAGAAGAAGCTAAGAGGTTTTACGCAGTACATAAAGAGAGACCTTTTTATGAAGGATTAACTGATTTTATGTCTTCGGGTTACATTATTGCTGCAGTACTGGAGAAAGACAATGCAGTTGAAGCTTATAGAAACTATATAGGAGCCACGAACCCGGAAGATGCCGAGGAAGGAACCATCAGGAAATTATATGGTACCAACATTGAAGCCAATGCCGTACACGGCTCAGATAGCGATGATAATGCCGTTATTGAGAGTAATTTCTTTTTCACGGCAAGAGAATGGGATTATTAAAAAGATCTTTTTGATATTTAAAAGGCTGAAGTTTAATTACTTTAGCCTTTTTTTATTACCGCGGATCGTAAGTTTCGTACGTATCATCTGGATAAAGCAGAATTATTTTCTTAGGTGAACCGGCTTTTGTTTCCTTTTGCTTTTGCTCCGTTATTTTTATGCCAATCTTCTGATCTTCCGTTATTTCATCTACCTCATCCTTTTTTATTCTGAACTGTACCTCTTTTGGTTCCTGCACTTTGTCTTTAGCAACAACAGCAGTAGCACGCACTTCCCTTGTTTCCTTACCCCCAACCATCCTGCCTTTACCCAGAAGCAGCCAGTCAAGGTTAATTTCCGGATACCTGTTCTTTATTTTCATCATAAAATCGAGGCTAGGCTTATTTCTACCGGAAAGAACATGAGAAAGGGCTGAACGCTGCACACCAATTTCCGTTGCAAATTGCGTTGATGATAATTTTTCTTTGTCTATTATCTGCTTTATTCTGTTCAGCATTATTCAAATGTAGCTAAGGCAAATGTACTAAATTTTTGTTGATAGATGTAAAACTGTTCTAAATTTTATACATACCCGGATGTTAATAAAATCTTTTTTAAAGTATTTTATATTTCACACCTTCTATATATCTTTATTACTGCTTTTTATACAATTTTGTAATATTTTTCAGAAATGCAATTATGAACAAATATTATTTAATGTATTTTATATTTTAAATACTCTATACGCCTGGTCTTCCGTCTGTTAGAATCTATTCTAAAATTTATTAAAAATGAATGCTGTTGTCATATCCTGCCAATTTGATACTGAAAGTGTCGTATCTTACTGTATATCTTCCTTTTATTACACATACTGTTCACATATATAATCGCTGTTTATTTTGTAAACAATTCTAATCAGAGAAATAATTATCGTTTTTTCAGATATAAAAATTGTATCATTTTACAAGTCTCCGTTTCATTTTATAAATCAATTTTTCACTTCCCTCCTCCCCTTTCTGAGGGTGTCAATTAAGGGCAAAAAAAAAGAGCATTATCTGAACAATGCTCTTTTAACTTATATTTTTTTTACTACTGCCTGACGACCTTTTTTGTGATCAGCTGTTTTCCTGAACTTATCCGCAAAAAATAAATCCCGCTTTTTATCCAGGAAAGTTTATTTTTAAATATTTCTATAGTTCCCGTTCCGTTAATGGAAATTTCCTCTCTGAACAACAGAACACCCAGAATATTGTATAATTCGATTTCTGCCTGCTTTTCTTTTGATTGTGCAAATCGCAGATATAGCACATCTTTGAACGGGTTTGGACTCAGGCTAACCACAAGTTCCTGCAGGTTACCTGCTTGATTTTCAATCTCTGTCATGATTGTATGGGCTCTCATATAATCGGGTATTCCCCATCCGATGGTGTCATTTGGGGTTTCAGCATGGGAAGCGCTTGCTTTTATGGCAGCCTGTATTTCCATAACTTTCATGCTTGGATTTGCCTGCCACAAGCAGGCGCTCATCCCAGTAATAATAGGAGAAGAATAAGAAGTACCGTTCCCTGTTCCCACCGAACTGGTTCCCCTGGCAACAGTTGTTCCCTGCCCCATTGCTGCAACAGCAGGCTTTATCCGGCCGTCCACTGTCGGGCCTACCGAGCTAAAACTTGCCCAGCTACCTCCTGAAGTTACCGCCCCGATCGAAAGAACACTGTCTGCATCGGCAGGAGCTGCATTCCAGGGAAAATCCCCGCCGGCAGAATTACCAGCACTATTACACACAAGTATGCCTTTACTCGCGGCATAATCAGCTCCGCGTGTAGCAACGGCAGTATTTCCGTCAAGATCTTCGTATGAATGATCCCACTGAGGCAGGTCGAAATCCCGATAACTCAGCGAGCTGTTGATCACGTCAGCACCCACGCTATCAGCATATTCCGCCGCCGACACCCAGTTGTACTCTTCTATAATATTCTCAGAGTTCACATCCTCCGAGCGCAACAGCCAGTAAGAAGCTTCAGGTGCTGTCCCTATCATTTGTCCCGGCAAGTTAGCTCCCATAGTAGATAACACCGATTTACCGTGCTCACTTTCCGTAAATACGTCCTGATCATGCGGATGAACAAAGTCTTTGGTACCCAAAATCTGGTTTTTCTCCCATAAGCTGTCAAAAACAGGATGTTCCGGCACACCTTCAAATCCACCATCCAGAACGGCAATTACCATTCCCTGCCCCTGGTATCCAAGGTTATGCAAAGGAATCCCGTTGATCTGGTCAATCTGATGCCGCGACATCCCGTATGCCAGCTCATCCACACCATTTGGGGTCAGCTGACCGTCCGGAATAAATTCTTTATATGTTTCGTTTTCAAAAAAGCTCTTTTTATGCGATGGAATTCCCCTGTCAACCAGCTTTAATACATGCTCCACATAGGGCAGAGCTAAAACACTATCCAACACTGATTGGCTTTCGGTGAAAATGGTTACTCCGTTAAGCCATTTTGTTACATTGAGCAGTACGGCTCCTTCATCAGCTACCCCTTGCAGATACTGGGGATTCACGGGTATATCATTCTCAACAACCGCTATTCCCTGCCGTATCCGGCGATCAATAGCCCGCTGGGTTAAAAACTCTTCGGGATGATTAACTGAGTAAGGTGAATCATTTTTATCCGTGAACCGGACAAAATATTTGTCCGGAGCAATCTGAGAATATCCCTTAAAAAAAATCAGTAATATAATGATTAGTAGCGTTTTGCGCATATCTGTATTTTTAATTATGTACGTATTTAAGATTATTATTTTTTCATTTAATTATTCCCTATTTCCAGTATGTTGTTGGTTTCATCAATGTCCGGAATAAGTTCTGAGCCAAGAACTACTTTTTTAATCATCTTGTCCTTGTCAACCTGCAGAGCTACAGCTTGCTCACCTGCACTCCAGACGGAAGTTCTTCTACTGATTATTTCCGAAGTCCCATCGGTAAATTCGCAGAAAACAACAACCGGCAAAGGTAATCCGCCATAATTCTGTACAACAATAATGTTGTTGTTAGTTACTTTCTTAATACCCAGATCAGCATAAGCACGCTCGAAAAACCACGGTTTAAAAAACCAGCTCAGCTCCATTCCTGTTGCCTCATTAAAGGAGTTAAAGAAGTCGTATGGAATTGGATGCTTGCCATACCAGCGCTTCATATAAGTGTGTAAAGCCACTTTAAACACACTGTCGCCAAGCGCATTCCGGAGAAAATAATAGGCCAGTGCCGACCGTACATAAGCGTGTACACGATAACTGTCGTAATCGCCTAAATTATATGACAACGTTATTAATGTAGCTTCTCTTTCTGTTCCGTTAGTTCCTTCAAATCTTTCCACAAACCGTTTCCTGTAAGGATATTCCGGAAAATATTTTTCTCCAAATCCCATCGGCAGAAAAGCAGCCCATCCCTCGTCCATCCAGGCATACTTCCGCTCGTTTGTTCCCATAAAAAACGGGAAATAGGTGTGTGAAATCTCGTGGAATATTGTCAGAGCAGCATCCGTCGAATCTTTTGGGTCGCCGTTATTAGCCATCATAGGGCTTTCCATACCGCCACCCATTCTGTCATTACTAACAGTGGTCATATGCTCATAGGGAAAAGGAACTCCCGGAAGTTCAAACGACATATATTCCACGCTGGCCCTGGCCCATCTTGCTGCATTCTGGTATGTTCGGGCCGAATCAGCGTAAACGGCATCAACAAAAACCCTCCTCTGCGTAGTTTCATCTACCACCAATGAAGATCCGTCCCAGTTAACATCCCGCCTGACGGCAAAAGTGAAGTCAGGTACATGAACAGCAGTAAAATACCAGGTATTTGTATGAAATGCATTAATTCCATCGTGTCTGATAATTTTCCTTGTTTTTTTAAAGTCTTCGACACTGAAAATACGGGTAATCTTACTGCTCACCCGTGCTGTCATCAGGTTTTTTAAGACATAATCCGAAAACATATCACGTTCATTCACCAGCTCTCCCGTTGCCCAGACAACATAGCCGGGAGGTGTGGATATATGTACATCATAGTCGTTAAAATCGTTGTAAAACTCTACCGCTCCCAGATATTCTATTTCGTCCCAGCCATCAATGTCATCGTAAACTGCTATTTGCGGGTACCAGTAAGCGATAAAGTACGCATTGCTGCCATATTTTCCCATCCTGATCGTTCGATCCGAAACTTCAAACTGCCATCCCGCCTCCATTTCCAGCGAATCGCCGGGAGCAAGAGGTTCCGGTAAGAAAACACTTAAATTGGTAGAAAACAGATAAACTGCCTCCCTGTTATTCCAATCAATACTGTCGCCGTTTATAGACAGACTGTTGATAACCATTCCATCATTTATGCCATCGCCTATCGGCCATTGCCTCGGATTTCCCTTTTTATAAATATTCGGATAAAGCCGGATCACTAATCGCTTTAATGTATCCGGGCTGTTATTAAAATAAGTTACTTTTTCCTCCCCAATCAGCAGATCTTCTTCTACCTTCAACTCAACATTTATTTGATACCTGGCATGATTCTGCCAGTAATTCGGCCCCGGAACACCTGAAAGAGTGCGCGTTCCATTCTGATAAGCTTTTTTAACTTCGACAGGAAGCATGCTGTTCACCGGATTCTGACTTAACAGTATAAAACTATTGGTAACTACCAAAATGATGACGAATAACCGTTTCATAAAATGCTTTTAAATGACAACTTATTTATTTAGAGTCGGTAAAAATAAAGAAACTGACCGAATAAACTTATCTTTGTTATAAACAATTACCATGTTCCAAAGCATCAATCCATACACCGGTGAAGTAATTGCTGCTTATCAGAAACTTTCAGATGAAAAAGTGAGCAAAATCATCGATAAAACCCATCAGTCTTTCCTTTACTGGAAAACAGTACCATTCCCGGAGCGTTCACGCATGATGCATGCACTGGCTGATAAGCTTCTGGAGAAGAAGGAAGAACTTGCCCTGATAATCACGGCAGAAATGGGAAAAATAATTACTGAGTCCGTTGCCGAAATTGAAAAATGTGCCTGGCTTTGCCACTATTATGCTGAGCATGCGGCCTCCATGCTCGAAGATGAAGGCATGGTTTCGGATGGTACGGTCAGCTATGTCCGCTTCGATCCGATTGGTGTTGTATATGCAATTATGCCGTGGAATTTTCCATTCTGGCAGGTATTCCGGTTCGCCGTACCCACGGTTATGGCGGGAAATACAATTGTGTTAAAACACGCACCTAATGTATTCGGATGTGCCAAAACTATTGAACAGTTATTTATTGAAGCCGGTTTTCCGCAAGGAATTTTAAGTAACCTGATTATTTCAGTAGAGCAATCAGACAGAGTGATCGCTCATCCTCTGGTTCAGGGAGTCACCCTTACGGGAAGCCAAAAAGCAGGAAGGGCAGTAGCCTCTATAGCTGGAAAACACCTGAAAAAGAGCGTGATGGAACTGGGAGGCTCCGATCCGTACATCGTTCTGAAAGATGCCGAGATCAACAATGCCTGTAAAACGGGGATGTGCTCGCGCATGCTGAATGCCGGACAGGTATGTATTTCTGCCAAACGCTTCATTGTGGAAGAAAGTATTTTCGATGATTTTGTAGACGAGCAAAAAGTATTGCTGGAAAATTTGGTGTTGGGTGATCCGATGCGAAAAGAGACAGAAATGGGGCCGATGGCCCGTCCCGACCTGCTGGAACAGATCGAAAAACAGGTGAATGACTCGGTGAAAATGGGGGCAGAACTGATCACAGGCGGTCACCGGATTGATGAAAAATTTTACGCCCCCACCCTGCTGGCCAATGCCCGGAAAGGGATGCCTGCTTACGATGAGGAGACTTTCGGGCCGGTGTCGGTAGTTATTCCTGCCAAAGATGCAGAAGACGCCGTACGCATCGCCAATGATACTGAATACGGGCTGGGTGCCAGCATCTGGACACAGGATATGGAACTGGCTGAAAAAATGGCCGCACAACTGGAAGCAGG
>QMPO01000087.1 GCA_003648625.1 Bacteroidota bacterium | reverse complement strand
CAAAAGCCCTGTCGCGTATTCCCAAAACAAAATCATCAGCAGAAAGAACTGCATATGTACTGCATGCTGCATGTTCCAGTCCATCGGTAAACACATAATCATACATTTCAGATTCGGGACCTCCCGTCCCGTTTACCACCAGGTCGGTGACACCCGAAATAACATAGAATTTGCAATACCTGTAAGGCGCCCCGGGATAGGTGAGCGACTGGAACTTTACACGGAAATAGACGAAAGCTGCCGTTTGTCCGGGTCTTACCTGAAATATGAGTTCTTCTTCTGTATTCTGACTAAGCATTATCATTGCTGTGTCGGAAAATGAATGATCTCCGAAAGTAAACGACGCATCCCAGTCTTCGGGCAGACCAACGGCTTCCAGTGTCACCAGAAATACTTCTTCCCCGGCAAGGGCACTTTTTGCTTTTACACTAAAACTGATTGAATCACCGGCACTTCCTCTTTTAATTTTTACCGTATCAACCAGGCTGACATCACCAATATAACGGTTCGTACCATTGACAGCACATACCACATCTCCGGAGTAAATCTCATTTTTAGTTTCACTGACAAACACTGCCACCTCACAATCTTTTACAATAACAGGAATATCGTTTACGGTTTCGGGAACAGTATATATATAATCCCGTTGCAGAAAAGTGCCTTCAACAGTAGGGTTGATCGTATCACCCCACTGACCTGTGATTAGATCACGCAACATGTACATATGGTTGTAATCGTTCGCCGATCCGCCCAGTTGCGGGCCGATAATATGACTTTGTATCAGAGCTATATTCAGGTAATTCTCATGATAAAGACTCGTAGCCGTATAATATAGCTCAATATGGATTGTCAGTTCCCTTGTAAGTGAATCATAGGTGGTTTCCACCCCCACATTCACCGGTGATGTTTCTTCCAGGATTTGTTGTACGCTGACAGGCCACAAATTAGTGCTCATAGCCGTTATGTCATCATCAAACAGGTGCCGGTTTATTGTTCCCACCGGATAAGCATAAACCCCTGCCAGTTCGGCGATTGAGTCTCCCCAAATGGTTCTGTAATCGGGCTCATCCCCATGCGGCTCGGCAAACTCGCCCTGGTGGATATTGATCACAACCACCCTGTTAGGGTAAGTGTCTTTTAACACCTGGGCCAGATCATCAGCTCTGGGACAGTAGCCGCACCGAAGCCCGCCAAATTTTTCGATAACAACATTTTTGGGTAACGGGTCGGTAGAAACCAGCGTCTGGGCTGTCAGATTCCAAAAAGACAGCAAAAACAGAATCAGTACCGGTATGGTATAAACTTTTCTCATCCGGTAAGTCTTTGGTTTTTTGCATAATACCGGCAAAACCCACTTAGTCCACATTCGGCACATTTTGGTTTTCTCGCCATACAAACGTATCTCCCGTGAAGGATCAGCCAGTGGTGCGCCAACGGGATCAGTTCCTCAGGAATGTGTGCCACCAGTTCTTTTTCTGTTTGCAGCGGATTCCTTGAGTTTGTGGTCAACCCAATCCTCTCCGAAACCCGGAACACATGTGTGTCCACTGCCATGGCCGGTTTGTTATACACTACCGATGCAATTACATTGGCTGTCTTTCGACCAACCCCGGGCAATTTTTGCAACTCATCCACATCATCAGGGACCGTACTGCCAAACTCATTCACCAGCATTTTGGCCATGCCCGATAAATGTTTGGCTTTGTTGTTGGGATAAGAGCAACTTTTTATCAGCTCAAAGATAAGTTCCGTATCCGCTTCGGCAAGGGTTTCAACAGTGGGAAATTGCTTAAAAAACTCTTCGGTAATAATATTCACCCGCTTATCGGTACACTGGGCTGATAAGATCACGGCTACAATCAATTCGTATGGTGCACCATAATCAAGTTCCGTTTCAGCCACAGGCATATGTTGCTGAAAATAGGCTATCAGTTTCCGGTATCGCTCTTTTTTCGTCAAATCCCATTATTTTTGAGAGGTCAATATAACAAAAAAACCGCTATGATGACTCATAACGGTTTCTGTCTTTTTTTGACTAATCGCTCGATTAGTTTAAAAGGATATCCAGATTACCCAGCGTATTTGTTTTGATCACTTTGAGTGCGGCGGAATAACCGAAAACAAAACTTAAAGCCAGTTTTGAAGGGTTACATCCGTTTTTATTTAAATCGCTGACTGGTTTTTGATTTTTTTGAATATCCTTTGATTCATTCGGAGTAAAGTGTTTTATCATCTACGTTATTTAAGTGAAACTTAACTTATCACATCAATAACGCAGCTATCTTATGAAATATTATTCAGACGCTGAATTTTTTCTGAACAAAGAAACTTAAGGCCGATCATGACCCTGATCCTGATAAATAATGAAAGTAAACCAAACCGGTTTATTTGTGAGGGTCCAGAGGTTCCCTTTTCCGGTAATTATATTAACTTGTAAGAACTAACTTACGTTCTTCAATAAGTTTCCGTAAATTAATCAATGCATAGCGCATACGACCCAAAGCCGTGTTGATGCTCACATCGGTTTGTTCGGCAATATCCCTGAAGCTAAGTCCGGCATAACACCGTAGCATGATCACCTCTTTCTGCTCATCCGGCAAATACTGCAACAATTTATTTACGTCCGAATGAATCTGTTTGGTTACCAGCCGCTCTTCAACCGACGGGTCGGTCAGGCGTATTGTGTCAAACACATCATACTCATTGTTCTGGCTCTCAACGAAAGATACTTTCTTGGATTTACGGAAATGATCAATAATAAGATTGTGTGCTATCCGCATCACCCACTGGATAAACTTACCTTCATCCCTGTAATTACCTTGTTTTAAGGTATTGATCACTTTCAAATAAGTATCCTGAAAAATATCATCTGCCAGTTGCTTATCTTTTACCAGTAAAAAGATATACGAATAGAGACGATTCTGATGTCTTTTAATGAGAACTTGAAGACTGGCATGATTACCGTTCAAATAGCTTTTGATGAGTTGTTTCTCATCAGCTTTTGCTAAATCCATATTACCTGATTTTGTGTATGTCGTTACAAAAAGGTAAATGTTTTATTCGATAATCGTCCTCCTATTGGTTGGTTAAAAAATTATGTTTGCTAGATGCAAATATATATATAAAATTTACAAAAGCAAATATTATTCTAATTTTGTCGATCAATCAATTTGCTGATGTATACGGACATAAACAAAATTAGTTCCAGAGATTATATCGTTGTTGTTAAATCGCGGGTCAACAATCTGAAAAACCTCAGCGTGGCTTTACCACGTAATAAATTGATTGTGATAACAGGCCTTTCCGGGTCGGGGAAATCATCACTGGCTTTCGATACGTTGTATGCCGACGGGCAGCGCCGGTATGTGGAAAGCCTGAGTTCGTATGCCCGGCAATTTTTAGGCCGGATGGACAAACCTGACGTTGATGCAATCAAAGGTATATCGCCTGCTATTGCCATCGAGCAAAAGGTAAAAACACGCAACCCGCGGTCAACTGTAGGCACATCAACGGAGGTTTATGAGTATATTAAACTGCTCTATGCACGCATCGGGAAAACCTACTCACCAATATCGGGGCGTGAGGTAAAAAGACATTCTGTTGCCGATGTGGTTGAATTTGCCAAAGGTTTGCCTGAGAATATGTCTATTCTTATTTATGCACCGATAATTCTTAATGGCGACCGCACGCTGAAACAACAACTTACTGTTCTTATGCAGCAGGGGTTCAGCAGAATGATCTATAAAGGAAAAATGGAGAAAATAGAAGATGTTCTTCAGCACATCAGCAGCAAGGAAAAAAAAGGAGCGAATTATCTTGTTATTGATCGCATTATCATTGATAAAGAAGACCCGGACATGGCTTCCAGAGTAGCTGATTCAGCACAAACTGCTTTTTACGAAGGACAGGGAACCTGCCTGGTTGATTATACGGTGAATGACAAAACAAAAACAGCGACGTTCAGCAATAAGTTTGAGCTGGACGGAATTATTTTTGAAGAACCGAGCGTGAATATGTTTACGTTTAATAACCCATACGGCGCCTGTAAAACATGCGAAGGCTTCGGCAGCATTATCGGCATTGACGAAGACCTGGTGGTTCCCAACAAACGACTTTCGGTGTACGACAACTGTGTTGCCTGCTGGAAGGGTGAAAAAATGAAGGAGTGGAAAGAAGAATTACTGGCTAATGCCTATAAATTCGATTTTCCGGTACATAAACCTTATTACCGTTTAAGCGAAGAGGAAAAAGAGCTGCTGTGGAACGGTAACGAGTATTTTGAAGGTATCCATGCTTTTTTCAGGTATGTCGAAGAACAAACCTACAAAATCCAGTACCGCGTGATGCTGTCACGTTACAGAGGAAAAACAAAGTGCCCCGATTGCAGAGGAACCCGGCTACGTAAAGATGCCAATTACGTCAAAATAAGCGGGAAAGCAATTGACGAACTCGTGGAAATGCAACTGGAAGATGCGTACCATTTTTTTGAAAATATTAAACTGAACAAACACGACCGTAAAGTTGCTTCCCGCCTGCTTGTAGAAATCACCAACCGATTAAAGTTTCTTAACGATGTAGGCCTGGGATACCTGACGATGAACCGGCTTTCCAATTCGCTGTCGGGAGGCGAATCGCAGCGGATTAATCTGGCTACTTCATTGGGAAGCAGTCTGGTGGGTTCCATGTATATTTTAGATGAACCCAGCATTGGTTTGCACCCGCGCGACACAGACAGGCTTATCGATGTGTTGAAGCGGTTACGCGACCTGGGGAATACGGTTATTGTTGTGGAGCATGAAGAGAAGATCATCGAAAAAGCCGATGAAATCATCGATATAGGACCGGAAGCAGGCGAACACGGAGGTGAGCTGGTTTTTCAGGGAAGTTTTGGCAAGTTGAAGGACAACGACACCAGCTACACGGCATTGTACCTGACCCACCGCAAAAAAATAAGTGTTCCGGAACGACGCAGGAAATGGAAGGATTTTATCGAGGTGAAAGGGGCTATGGAAAATAACCTGAAAAATCTGGACGTCAGGTTTCCTTTGAATACGTTAACAGCTATAACAGGCGTGAGCGGATCGGGGAAATCAACTTTGGTACGGGATATTTTATATCCGGCCTTAAAAAGACGGTTTGGCGGTATTGTTGACAAGACCGGAAAATTCGGCGTACTCGATGGTGAGCTGAACAGCATCGGGTCTGTGGAATATGTAGATCAGAACCCGATCGGACGCTCCTCACGCTCTAATCCGGCTACCTATTTAAAAACATTTGACGATATCCGCTATTTGTTTGCCCAGCAATCGCTGGCAAAACTCAGGGGATATAAACCCGGTTATTTTTCGTTTAATATTCCGGGCGGACGGTGCGAACAATGCGAAGGCGAAGGCACCATCAAAGTGGAAATGCAGTTTCTGGCCGACATACACCTCACCTGTGATGAATGTCACGGAAAACGATACAAAGATGAAGTGCTTGAAATAAAATACAGGGAGAAATCCATCACGGATATTCTGGAAATGACGGTAACGCAGGCCATCGAATTTTTTCAAACTGCCGAAAAGGTCACCTCTACCGAAAAAAAGATCGTTGAAAAACTCCAGCCGCTGAAAGAAGTAGGACTTGGCTACCTGCGACTGGGGCAACCTTCAAATACCTTGAGCGGTGGCGAAGCACAACGCATTAAACTGGCCTTCTTTCTCTCAAAAGGAAGCAGCAACACCCCTACCCTGTTTATTTTTGACGAACCGACAACCGGGCTGCACATCCACGACATCAGCAAACTGTTACATGCGTTCAATGCGCTGATAGAGATCGGACATTCAATCATTGTGATCGAGCACAACATGGAAGTAGTTAAATCAGCCGACTGGATCATTGACCTGGGACCTGAAGGCGGTGACAAGGGAGGAAAGATTGTTTTTGAAGGCACACCGGAAGACCTGTCGCAATACAAAGACTCATATACGGGAAGGTATTTGAAAGAGAACTTAAAAGGCTCTTCTCGCTTTCCAACCCGCTAATGCATACCTCTTTTACCTCCTCTTACTTTTTTTTCAGGACTTTTGGGAGGTTTCTTTCTTTCTGGTTCTATCGTATCTGATGGCACAGGTTCTTTTTTAGTAAACTTTTGCACCGTTTCTTTATCCAGCAATTCAAACGACCATTCATCTGCATTATCAGGTGGCAGCAGATATACGTCATCGCCTTCTTCAAGACCGGCCAGAATAATGATATCCGTTTCGTTACTCTTACCCGTGATCACCTGCCAGCGCATACGGTCTTTATACACAAATGTGATGGAATCGTTGGCGTTAACGCATTCGATCGGCACAAATAAAACACTGTCGATTATTTCGGTAATAATCCTGTTTTTTGTCGTCATGGACGGTCGTAAAATGGAATCAAATCCGTTGACATGGATGATCACTTCGAAAACTTTGGCATTGGAGTTCTGCATTTGCTCTCCCATATTAGCTACCTCGAATACGTCACCGGTAAAATGTTTCCCCGGGAAAGCATCCACTTCAATTTCTGCCTTCTGCCCCACAGATACTTTACTGATGTCGATTTCGTTAACATACGTCCGGCTGTTCATTGCCGAAAGGTTAGGCAGGGTAGCCACCACATTGTCCCATGCACTGATCTGTGCCCCGACACCCTGCTTTTTTCCGTCCCAGCCTCTTTTGTAGTTCAGCATACCCGATTTTGGGGCTTTAATAACAAATTCGTCTTTTAGTTTTGTGTATTCATCCAGCTTGCGTTGCGCTTTTCTGAGGTTGGTTTCCACCTCCCTCATGTCGGCATTGGCTTTCTGGAGTTTCAGCGAATAATTTTCCATCGCCTGCCTGTAAGCTCTTTCTGTTTTCTCCAGATCGATTTTCACCTGGCGCTGGGTGGCGGGCGGTTCGTAAATAGACTGGTCAACAACGATCTGCTTCTCTTCCATGGCATACCGCAGGTTGATCAGTTCATCGCGGGCATTACGCATTGTCATGGTGGTGTCGAGCTGACTTTTCACAAATTGTGTCTGGAGTTTTTCCACTTCCAGCTCCTGGTCTTTGATCTTATTTTCGAGGTCGCTCCTGTCAAGCGTAGCGATCCACTGCCCCGAGTCCACCACCGTTCCGTCGGGAATAATATCTTCGATGCGGTACTGAAAAATACGTGCATTGCGCAATGCGATGGGGTTTGGTCCCATAATCTTTTCGCTGCTGCGTGCTTCCAGTTCGCCGGTAGTTGTAATATCAATAACGAAGGTGCCGCTTTTCACTTCGGTAATGATCGTGTTGCTGCTTAACTCTTCCGGTGTGGAGAAATACCAGACCAGCAGAATGATGAGTGCAATGGATACAATAATTGTGAGGATATTTTTTTGCTTCATGAGTCAGAAGATTGGCTTGTAAAAGTAGTGAAACTGTATGACCTTAACAAACTGACGGATGAAAATATGCCAGTATTAAAAGGGTTTTACAACAACTATGCTAGCGTTGTTGAAAACACATACACAAAACCGGATGCGTTTTCCGCCAGATGCGTAAAAGAAAAGTAAGAATTAGTTTTCTTTCTGCGAGGTTGCGTAACCCCACAGGTAGTGTTGAGCTTACATAAATTTACGAATGATGTCGTCTTCGCTGATACGTTCCGCTTCGGCTTTGTAATTTCGGACAATCCTGTGGCGCAGAACCGGTAAGGTTACGGCCTTTACATCTTCAATATCGGGTGAATATTTTCCTGAAATAGCAGCATGTGTTTTGGCGCCAATGATCAGGTATTGCGAGGCACGCGGTCCGGCACCCCAGTTGAGGTATTTGTTGGCCCATTCATGTGCCTCCGGCGTGTTGGGACGCGTTTTTGCTACCAGATTGACAGCATATTCGAGCACATTGTCGGCAACGGGAATTTTACGCAGCAGTTGCTGAAAATAAAGGATTTCCTCGTTGTCAAGCACTTTATTTACCTCTGTAAATTCGCCGATCGTTGTTCGTTTTACCACATCCATCTCTTCCTGAAAAGAAGGATAGTCAAGTATCAGGTTGAACATAAAACGGTCCAGCTGGGCTTCCGGCAACGGATAAGTTCCTTCCTGTTCAATCGGGTTTTGCGTTGCTAAAACAAAGAATGGTGCATCCAGTTGATAAGAAACACCGGCAACAGTCACTGCTTTTTCCTGCATGGACTCCAGCAGGGCCGATTGTGTTTTCGGTGGTGTTCGGTTGATCTCGTCGGCCAGAATGATGTTGGCAAAAACAGGGCCTTTAATAAATTTGAATTTCCTGTTTTCATCCAATATTTCCGTACCTATGATATCGGAAGGCATCAGGTCGGGTGTAAACTGGATCCTGTTGAATGACAAACCAAGCGCCTGCCCGATAGTGTTGATAAGCAATGTTTTTGCCAGACCGGGGACGCCAACCAGCAACACATGCCCCTGACTGAAAATAGATATCAGGGTGTTTTTTATGGTTTCGTCCTGTCCGACAATTATCTTTCCGATTTCCTCTTTTAAGCTTTTGTATTTTTCAACAAAAGCATCCACTGCTTCAACATCTGATTTATAGTTCATCTATTGCTTATTTTCCGTTACCGTCCTACATTTATCTTGCGTGCCAGTCGTTGGCAAATTCACATTTTTTATAGCGGTCGACAATCCTGATATATGTTTTTGCCGCTTTATTATTGATCCATTCATCAACAATTCTCTTCTGCTTGTCCTGCATAGCCCAATCCTGGATTTTTGAATAATCATCTTTCAGATTAGCTCTGTGCGGGGCCGTCCTCTTTACAAGTTTTAAAAGCCGGTAAGCATCTTTCTGATCTTCTGTCTTCATCGGTACGGGGTTGGATATTTCATCCACTTCCATTTTCTCGATCGTAAACGACACCTGGGCATCCAGTTGTTCCGCTTCAAAAGATGTACCTCCGGTATATGGGTTGATCAGCAGCCCTCCGCTGTTTTTATTATCTGCATCGGAAAACCTGACTACAGCTTCTTCGAAAGTTATTGAGTCTGCTCTTATTAAACGGGCAACACTATCCAGTTCGTTACGTGCTTCCATTAAATCTTCGGGTGAAACTTTCGGTGTAAGCAATATGTGCCGCACGTTGATGTAATCACCTTTACGTTCTATCATCTGAATGATGTGGTAACCGGCTTCCGTTTCCACTATGTTAGATATTTCTCCCTCATTAAGTTTGTAGGCAACCGCTTCAAACTGAGGATACAACTGGCCTCTTCCGTAAAAACCAAGTTCGCCGCCCTTTTTTGCCGAACCGGGATCCTGTGAGTACAATATGGCCATTGTCGAGAAACTTTCGCCTTTCAATATTCTTCGTCTCAGATCGAGCAATTGTTCTTTCACCCTGATCTTCTCTTCCACATTTACAGGAGGCTCTTTGACAATCTCGGCAATCACATATTCTGTTTTGATCAATGGGATGCTGTCCGTTGGTATCGACCGGTAAAACGATCTGATCTCGGAAGGTGTTACCGTTACATTTTGTACAATACCGCTCTGAACCTGCTGGGTAATCAGCTGATCTTTTACGATTTCGTAAAGCTCCTGTTTAATCTCATATAATGTTTTGTTGTAATATTCTTCCAGTTTATCCTGCGAACCGAACTGGTTGATAAAAACACCCAGTCTTCTGTCGAGTTCGGCGTCCACCTGGGCATCACTAATCTCAATACTGTCTACTTCCGCTTGTGAGATCATCAGCTTCTGATAGAGAATATCTTCCAGTATGGCACACCTCAGGTCTGATGCATTTCCACTGATCCCTCCCTGCATCCTGTAGGTTAAATATTGCGTTTCTATATCCGATTCGAGCACAATGTTCTTACCCACAACAGCCACCACCTCATCAATAATATATTCATTATCCTGCTGGGCCATTATTGTGGAAGACCACGAAATTACAAACGCCAGGATCAGCGCAATCCGGACAAATCCGTCACGTCTCTCTCCAGGTCTTTCCATTATAAGTAGGTTATTCATTATAGTAAATTTCAAATTCCTTATTTGTCAATGCATTCTGATAAATATCATTCCGCATTTTCTTTATCAGTTCCATTTTTCTTTTATTGATGATAATGTTTCGTATATCATCGTATTCTAATTCGAGCGGCGAAATATCATCTTTGATCTTGTAATCGAAAAACTTCACAAGATACACTTCTTCCTCTTTGCT
>QMPO01000086.1 GCA_003648625.1 Bacteroidota bacterium | reverse complement strand
AATAAATATGAATGGCCGTATGTACGACCCGGTCCTGGCCCGCATGTTAAGCCCCGACAACTTTGTGCAGGCCCCCGGCTACACCCAAAACCTCAACCGCTACAGCTATGCGCTGAACAATCCGCTGAAATATACCGACCCGGATGGGGAGTGGATAAATCTTGTAATTGGTGCTGCCATTGGTGGTGCTGTAGGTTACATTTCAGGAAGAGCAGCAGGTTTAAGGGGATGGGATTTAACTTATTATACCATAGCCTCTGCCGGAATTGGTGCTATCTCGGGGGGAATAGGTGGTGCTGTTAGTAGTTCAATTAGTATTGGGGGTAGTGCCATAGTGTCTGGGGCAGTTAGCGGTGCAGCCGGTGGTGCAGCAGCAGGTTTTGTTGCAGGTGCGGGGACAGCAGCTTTGGACAATACTGTTTTAGGTACTAATTATAACATATTAACGAAAGGGCTAATTGGTGCTGGAATTGGTGCTGCTGCAGGATTTGCTATAGGCGGAATCCGGGGGGTAATTCAATATAATAGGCAAATGACCCTATTCCAGAAAGGCTGTGAAACTATCGGTGTAGAAGTAGATGAAGCAGTACCTGCAACAGATAAATTTCTTTCGGATGCTCAACAAGCATGGTATGAAGATGCACCTATGGATAAAATAAATAAATTTACAACCGAAAACGTTCCTGCAAAACTACAATTAAAAATGGACAAGGTTGGAGCCTCAGGAGCTACAAGATATTTACAAAGAGGGGGTATTCTAACTGGGCGTTCAAATGTTTATTTTAATAAGAATTTAGCTTTTACGAGTGCCAAACAATTATTTTTTACTATGGGTCATGAGCTAGTTCATGTATCTCAATATGCAGCTTTGGCAGGTCAATCTACAAGTCTTATATCTAAACCCGGTTTTATTGATTTGTTAGAATTTCATGCATACAGTTACCAACATTCTTTAGGAGGTTTGCAGTTAAATAGCTTTACACCTGATGTCGTAAGAAGTTTGGCAGCTCAATATCCAACATATTTTAGAACTTTGAGTTATGTTAATTTCGGTTGGACATCATCAGCTTCTTTTGTATATCCTTTTTAGCAAGTATTATGAAAAAAATATTTTTACTTATAGCAATTTCATTTAGTTGTTTTCAGCTATTATCACAGTGTATATCAGTTGAACTTTCAGTCTTTTGGGATAACAAAATAAATCCATTTTCTTTAAATGCAGATAAATTTTGTGTTCCATACTTGAATATTACTTATCGAAACAATTCTGATGACTCGTTATATTTTTTAAAAGTTTCGCAAAAAGTGAATGACTTTCCAATAATTCTTAGGGGCGGAATTATCGAAAAAAATGAAGTAAATAATAAGTTAATTAAATATGGGAATTATTCTAAATCGCAATATTTAGTAAGGCTAGGTGCTTCTCCTTATTATTTAAACGCGTGGGAAGTTATATCAGATAGCATAGATCCAAATAAAGAACATGAAATTGCAATAATAAATGATGAATTAGCGGATACTTATGCATCCTTATATAATAATTATTCCGATTCAATAAATAAGATTAAAATAGACTACTCGGCCTCTGAAATAACGCCTGAAGAAATATTAAATAAACTTAAAGACAAGTTTGTTTTCGTGGAACCCGGGGAAATTTATACAGACACTTACAATCTTATTGGATTTAAATTACTTAAAGGTTGTTATACTTTTTCCGTAGAACCAAATAGTTTTCTAGATTATGTTAATACTTCTTTTTTTGGGGGTAATAATCAAATGAAATACATATATAGAAAAACTACGTTGCCAAAAGTTGCTGGTAAATATACATTGTACACTGGCAAATTTAATACAAACAAAATAACTATAACATTTTAGAAAAGACTTAGATAAAGAAGCACTAAGAGTAGCAAAATTAATCAGGTTTGAGAAGCCTGCAATGCAGAAGGGCAAGCCGATAAAAGTTAATTATGTTATACCCCCACTCGCGCAAGTCTTCCCATTTGGCCTGTGCGAAAGCAGGACTTGGGCGAAGCTAAACAACAGCAACAAACATTTCAGGTAACCCCCACTGTTTCAAGTCTTCCCGCACAGGCTAAAGCATTGGTGAGACTTGGAACAAACAAAAACCCAACTGGCGCCAGTCTTCCCGCCTGGCCTGCGCGCAAGCATGACTGGTGCTGTAGCAAAACAAATCCATTACCTAACCGGCCCAACCGGTTTATTTGGTATTTTTACGATTGAAAACGATACTGTCCCCAAAAGCCTTAGATCAATATCTTCACCGTTCCCATACGTAAAGAGTTTCCGCCTCGTAATAACACTTTTACGATATAAATCCCTTGCAGCACATCCCTGACAGGTATCTCGGTTAACTGAATGCCTGAAAAGGTGGCTTTATAACTGTGTTGACAGATAACCCTGCCTGTAATGGAAGTCAGTACAAGGGTGATCTGGTCGTTTGCATCGGCGGAAAACCTGATCTTAAGATTATTTTCTTCCGTATTGACAATACTGATCTCCACCTGATTCCGGCGAACTTCACCAATAGCCGAAGCACCTGTATATCTTCTCCTTATCTCATCCCACAATTCCGGTTTGTCGCTGTCGTAGCCCAGTGCCCACATACCGACACCTTTATAATCGAACGCTTCTGCCAAATCATATTTTAAACCGAGGCTGGTATCCGAATCATACCACACCTGGTACCAGCTTTCATTCTCAATGTAACTGCAATAGGGTGTCTGGCTGACTCCATCCCACAGGCTGCCATGTTCATCAGCTGTGTTTTTAGCAATGCTGTATGTAGGTTGGTTGGTGTGGTCAATAGCTGTTGAATACGCTTCACCGTCTTCTGTTTCCCATCTGTTGCCATAGTAAGGTACACCGAGGATCAGTTTATCAGGGTCATTTTCAGCTACGGCAGCAAACTCGTTGTTAACTGTCCTGCTGATGTTGTAACTGCCTCCTGTCAAAGGAGCACAGGCGCCGCTTGTTGAGCTCCAGGGGCCATAAAAATTATATCCCATAATAAAAATATAGTCGCATGCTTCGGCCAGGCCGGTAAACTGCCATCCGCCCCAGTTAACCGGCGGAACGGCAATAGAAACTTCTGATCCGGGCAACTCCGAGTGTAAAAACAGGGAGAGATCAGCCATAAAGCCATTCAACGTATCACCCCGGTCGCTTTGGTATATATTTTCAAAATCAATGTTCACACCTTGCAAATCATAGGTCTGCAAATAGCTTTTAAGTTGTGCGAAAAAATTCTCTTTAATGTCCGGGTCAGTTAATAACTCATGAATCTGCGAACCGGTAAAATTCACAGCAGTTAAAATAATTTTTACCCCGGCCTCATGGGCAGCATTGATCAGGTCGGTCCATGGCCATGCCGATGGTGGCGACAGGTTGCCGTTTGACAATACCGAAAAATCAAAAACGGCAATATGACTTAATAAATCGAACTGCATATCGGCTACCGACTCAGGATATTTCCAGTAAGGAAAGTAGCCGAATACTGCTGAAGTTGGTGTTCGCTTCGCTACATTTCGCAGCGGAACAATGCCAGCTCCCGAAGGATCGAATAACGAAGCCTTTTTGGGCAGGTCTTTATATTTTTCGTATTCGGTCTGGTGAATCGACGGGTGTTCCTGGCTTACAACTGAAAAAGTGAATAAAAACAGGAAAACCAGGGTCGGGAATAATTGTTTATAGGTCAAAGTGATTTATTTTAGGAGTCAAAAATACAAATACTCATAAGGTGACCGAAAATATTTATAATTTCGTTACCAAATACAAAGATGAGCCATGAGTAAAAGAAAATGGAAGCCTCTCAGGGAATTTGAAGAGATCAGGCTGGAATATTGGGAACATATCGCCAAAATCACCATCAATCGTCCCCGGTATTACAATGCGTTTACACCGACAACCACCACAGAAATGGCGGTAGCTCTGGAAATATTGCGGGAAGACCAGGATGTTTATACCATCATTTTGACAGGAGAAGGCGACAAGGCATTCTGCAGCGGTGGCGACCAGAACGTGAAGGGTAAAGGTGGTTACATTGGAAAAGACGGTATTCCCCGTCTGAATGTGCTGGATGTCCAGCGGAAAATACGCTCGATGCCTAAACCGGTAATTGCTATGGTGAACGGTTTTGCCATCGGTGGGGGCCATGTGCTGCATGTGGTTTGCGACCTTACAATTGCATCTGAAAACGCCATGTTTGGCCAAACCGGACCTAAAGTGGGCAGTTTTGACGCCGGGCTGGGATCGTCTTATCTGGCAGCTATCGTCGGACAGAAGAAAGCACGCGAAATCTGGTTTCTGAACAAACAGTACTCGGCACAGGAAGCGCTGGAGATGGGCCTGGTAAATAAAGTGGTGCCACTTGAAAAACTGGAAGACGAAACGGTTGACTGGTGCCTGACTATGCACAAACGCAGTCCGATGGCTTTGCGCATGATCAAGCTGGGGATGAATGCCGAACTGGATGGCCAGATCGGACTGCAGGAGTTTGCCGGCAACGCTACTTTACTCTATTATCTGACCGATGAGGCCCAGGAAGGAAAACATGCCTTTCTGGATAAAAGAGACCCCGATTTTCATAAATATCCGAAGTTTCCTTAATTCAGTATTATGCCATCAGCTAATTCGTGGGTTAAAGCTTTTCGTCTGAGAACATTACCCCTTGCTTTGTCCAGTATCTTAATGGGAAGCTTTCTGGCGGTTCACAGCGGAACTTATCACTGGACGATCATTATTTTAGCGGTGGTAACAACGATCTTTCTACAGATATTATCCAACCTTTCCAATGATTACGGTGATGCCGTGAAAGGTACGGATAATGATAATCGTCTGGGGCCGCAGCGTACGGTGCAAAGTGGCGAGATCAGCCCGAAACAGATGAAAGCAGCGATGTTTCTTTTTGTAGTATTGACGCTGATAACCGGCGTCTGGCTGATTGTTGAAAGTTTCGGAAGTGAATGGATGAAAGCATTGCTTTTTCTGCTATTCGGACTGGCGGCCATTGCGGCATCCATTAAATACACGGTTGGAAAAACGGCCTACGGATATGCCGGACTGGGCGACCTGTTCGTGTTTCTGTTTTTCGGTTTGCTGGCGGTTCTCGGTACCTATTACCTGAACACACAAAATCTTCCCTGGCTTATTTTACTGCCGGCAGCTACACTGGGTTTTTTCAGTACGGCTGTGTTGAACCTGAACAATATGCGCGATATGGAAAACGACCTTCAGTCGGGGAAAAAGACAGTTGCCGTACGGATTGGATATCAGGCAGCTCGGAGATACCAGACATTTCTAATCGGTACCGGATTCATGGCAAGCTTTATTTATGTGTTGCTTACTTATCAGTCATATTGGGAATTTCTGTTTCTGATCACCCTTCCGTTGTTTATCGCCAATTTGATAGGTATTTATAAGGTAAACGATCAAAAGCAACTGGATCCATACCTGAAAAAGACGGCTTTGGGAACCTTATTGTTCGTACTTGTTTTTGGGATCGGTCTGTTTATTTAAATACTGCCTGCAAAAAAGCTGCGTTATGGCAGATGTTTGTTATTTTTATACGATGAAGTATTCGTAAAAACAGAAAGAATGAGTAAATAAATTCCTATTATTCCCCTCCTTGGAGGGGGTAGGGGTGGGTCAGTATAAAAAGATATTTATTTACTCATTCTTTGATAATTTATTCATAATGCTCAAAGCCTTTTACAAGAAACATACGCTCCATTTTAAAAAGCCGGGAGGAACTTCACGAGGAGTTCTGCGAAAAAAAGATTCGTGGTTTCTTGTCGTTTACGATGACCAGGCGCCGGAGAAGAAAGGAATAGGGGAGTGCAGCATCATTAGAAGGCTGAGTATAGACGACCGGCCTGATTTTGAACAAAAACTGTCTGAAGTGGCCGGAGACATAAATCGCCATGCGTACTGGCTGGAAGAAGGCCTGACAGAATTTCCCTCCATCCGTTTTGGCCTGGAAACGGCTTTGAAAGACCTGAACGCAGAAATACCCCGTATCCTGTTCCCTTCCGGTTTTACAGCGGGAAAGGAAAGCATCCCCATCAACGGCCTGGTATGGATGGGCAGTTTTGAAGAGATGAGCCGGCAGATCAAAGAAAAGGTGGAACAGGGATTTCGTTGCATCAAACTGAAGATCGGTGCCATTGATTTTGACGAGGAACTGACGTTACTGAAAGGGATCAGGCGCGAATTTCCGGAAAAAGATATGGAGCTGCGCGTGGATGCCAACGGGGCTTTTTCGCCCGAAGAAGCTTTAATAAAACTGCAGCGTCTGGCCGAATTGCAGTTGCACTCCATCGAGCAACCCATCCGGCAAAACCAATGGGAGGAGATGGCACGTATTTGCGCCTTGTCGCCGGTCCCTGTGGCACTGGATGAGGAGCTTATCGGTATCAGTGACCCGGAAAAGATCAGCAAAATGCTGGATACCATAAATCCGCAATACATCATTCTTAAACCAAGCTTGTTGGGCGGTTGGCGGCAAAGTGAATTGTTTATCAGCGAAGCGGAAAAAAGAAAGATCGGCTGGTGGGTGACCTCTGCCCTCGAAGCAAATATCGGACTGAATGCCATTGCGCAATGGACGTTTATACTGAACAGTAATATGTACCAGGGACTGGGCACAGGACAGCTTTTTACCAACAACCTTCCGTCTCCGTTGACCATAAAAGATGGCCATTTGCATTATAACGTCAACGGATTATGGGATATGAAACCGATCATGGATGGACAATAAGAACAAAACATATTATCTGGCGGGCAGGCCTTTCTCAAAAGAGAGCCTGATGGAATATTGCCGCAAAAAGAGTGATGGCAGGGAGTCGAAAGAATTTGAAAAAGAAGTTTACCGGTTTATCCTCGACTGGTTTTCCCCCGAAGATCATATGCTGGTAAAAACCTCCGGATCGACCGGAAAGCCCAAAGAAATTCGTTTGCTGAAGAAACATATGGAAGCCAGCGCCAGGGCAACTATTTCCTTTTTCGATCTGAAACCTGAGGATAAGATACTGCATTGTTTACCGATGCAGTTTATTGCCGGTAAAATGATGGTGGTAAGGGCATTGGTTGGCAGCCTCGATCTGTATTGCACTGAACCTTCATCAAAACCTGAAATGATCTCTGAAGAAGTGGCGTTTGCAGCTATGGTGCCGCTGCAGTTGTCTAAACTGCTGCAGGATGCTGCCGGAAGAGCCACACTGGCAAAAATCAGCAAACTGATCATTGGCGGTTCATTTGTTCCCGATAGTCTGGAAAAAAGCATACAGCGTATGTCTACACAGGTTTGGCAAACCTACGGGATGACAGAAACCAGCACCCATATCGCCCTGCGAAAAATGAACGGCGCCGACAGTTCCGAATGGTATCGTCCGTTAGCGGGAATTTCAGTTGGTCTGAACAAACAAGGCTGCCTTGTTATTGATGCTCCGGAGATTGGCGTAAACGATATCGTTACCAGTGACTTGGCGGAGTTGAACGAAAATGGAATGTTTCAGATAAAGGGCCGCATAGATCATGTCATTATCAGCGGGGGAATAAAATTCCATCCCGAAGAAATAGAGCACAAAATATCGGGTGTTTTTCCAAACGACTTCTTTATAGGAAGCAAAAAGGATGACGAACTGGGAGAGAAGCTGGTGCTGTTTATCGAGAAAGGGGAAGGCACGGAACGAAAAGTTTTTGAGATCTGGCAGGCACTGGAACAAAAACTAAGGGGGCATGAGTTGCCTAAAGAAATCATTTTCCTGCCGGAATTTAACAGAACTCCTTCGGGCAAGATTGTCCGGAATAGTCCTATATATCTGAAGAACAGAGATTAATGTTGCTTGACGCATTTTGGTGTAATTGTTGTTTCTTTGCAATCGATTTTTAACCAAAATGAATTCAAAATGAAAAAAATTAAACTCTTTTTAATAACTCTTTTTATTCCGTTTTTTTCCATCGCACAGGGTGGTATTGAATTAGTCCCTTTTGCCGGCTATATGTTTGGCGGGCACGTAAACTTTTACGAGGGAAAATATAAAGTAACCGATGGTGTCGATTACGGCTTATCTATTCTGGTGCCTCTTCAGAGTGTTGTTGAGCTTGAAATCAACTACACGCGGATGCAAAGCGAAGGAAGATTTACAGCTTACTCGGGTTATCCGGGTTATACTGACAAGCAAACGGATATGAGTACCAACTACTTTCAAATTGGTACCCTGAAATCGTTTACCAATAATTCCCACATTGCACCTTTCGGTTCTGTATCGGTAGGTGCTACCTGGTTCAATTTTGCCGATTACGATGACAGAGTCTTGTTTTCGGCCGTACTCGGACTGGGTGTTAAGTTTATGTTTACCGACCGTGTGGGGATCATGCTTCGCGGCCGCCTGATGATGCCCATGTTTTTTGGCAGTGTCGGCTTTTATGCCGGAACCGGTGGGGGAGGCTTAACGCTGAACAGCTATGCAGCCATCGTTCAGGGCGATTTTAACGGAGGCCTGGTGATTAAATTAGGGAATTAGTTTTACAACATATCGATTAAAAACGCTCATCGCTTGATGGGCGTTTTTTTTCGAAGGGGCTTTGTGTCAGACGCGCGCCATTGGTGGATTTATTGTTTTTCATAACCGTAGTGCCCGATGATTTTGTAGTCAAACAAAATATCTTCTGCTACTTGTCCTGCTCCGATATTGTGAATGATCAAATATCGTTGTCCGTCATTTGACTTTTTTCCTGACACGATGCCAATATGGGTTATTCCGCCGCCCAGATTCCAGCATACAATGTCGCCCGGTTTGTAGTCGTTTGGATCTTGCGTTATCTTTTTTACAGTGCCCTGTCTTTTGAAAAATGTCATAAGATTCGGCACCCGCCGGTGGTCAATGTTTTTGTCGGGCGTTTTTAACCCCCAGTTTTTGGGGTATTCATCAAAATGGGCTGACATGTCTTCATGAACTTCTTTTTGCAGATCAACCCCTAATTTTCGATAAGCGCGTATGATAACATCTGTACATACCCCTTTGTCGGCAGGAATATCTCCATCGGGATAATCGATTTGAAAATAGGACGGATCGTATTGGACGTTTTGCCTGGTTAAAACAAGAGCAGAGTCGGCAAGTTGTTCACTGAAACTTGTTTGCCCGGCTGCAGAAACACAGGAAGTGAGCAGAAGCAGTATGATGATTGCCGTCGTAGTTATCGGTGTATGCTGATCCCTTTTATCCATCCGTATCAAAGGTAACGAATAACTCCTAAAACCCGACATCAGGATGTTGGGTTTGGGATTTCTTCTGCTTGCGCCGCCAAACCTTGCAGGTGCAGGGTTTTTGACTATTGATAGTGTGGCGTAGTTACAAACTACGCCAAGAAGAGGTACTTAAGCAATCTGTTAGAAGAAATGATAAACGATTTCCGGAAGATTTTATGTTTAAGCTTACAGATAAAGAGATTGATTTTGTGGTATCACAAAACGTGATACCTTCTAAAGGATATTTTGGGGGAGCTAAACCTTTTGCATTTACAGAACAGGGTGTAGCAATGCTTGCGGGTGTACTAAATAGTGATTATGCTATACAAGTAAATATTACTATTATGAGAACATTTGTTCAAATGCGAGCTTTAATGTTAACATACAAGGATCTTGCAGATAAAATTGATAAGTTAGAAGAAAATTACGATAAAAAGTTTGCTGTTGTTTTTAATGCCTTAAAGCAGCTTATAAATAAAGAAAAAGAACCAAGAAAAGTAATTGAAGGTTATCAAAAAAAGAAAAAAAATTAAGAATTACCCATCCGCCGTATAGGATGGCACCATATGGATAGGGAATATGGTTTTTTATCGTTCCGGCCGGCAATTATTCAGCCTGATTAACTTTTCGTTGTCCTGTTTTTGCCCCGATGATTGCTGCTATCGTCTTCATATTTAGTACGATCTGCCAAATACACACTGTTTTTTGTTAGCGGTTCGGTATTATTTTTCTATTATCCTGAAAAACTCCCGATCCCAAACGGAGAAGTATGTTTCAGCTTCAAACTCTTCATAGTAGATAAGAAATTTTCTAAGGTTCTTCCTGACATTCTCCGGGTATGCCCTTAAGTAGGTCATTTTTATTTCTGCCTGGTCTGTAATATTAATTTGAACGTCTGCTTCAGGCATTCCGTCAATACCATATAATTCGTT
>QMPO01000085.1 GCA_003648625.1 Bacteroidota bacterium | reverse complement strand
TAACGAAACAAAGGTCATTCAGGCGCGTTTGTTATTCTGGAAACCGAGTGGTGCGGCAATCGAAATTTTTTGTCTGGGACCTGTCGAACCTTCCAACGATTTTCAACTGGCTTTTCAGCAACCTTCACCGGTGGTATGGAAATGCCTTGTCGGCAATGTAAGAAGATGGAAAAACGAAACTTTGGAACTGAAGATCGAAGATGGAGAAGATGCGATCATTTTAAAAGCAGAAAAGAAATCGAAGGAAGGTAATGCCTTTCTGATATCCTTCAGCTGGGCGCCCGAACATATACAGTTTTCTGAAATTATCGGCCAAACGGGCCAGGTGCCATTGCCTCCCTATTTGAACCGGAAAGCAGAAGAGGCAGACAAAGAGCGTTATCAGACCATTTACGCCCGACAGGACGGATCGGTGGCGGCACCAACAGCCGGATTGCATTTTACCGATTCGGTTTTTAATGAACTGGATAAAAAGGGGATTGAAAGCGAACAAGTGACACTGCACGTAGGTGCCGGTACATTTAAACCGGTCTCATCCGAAACCATAGCCGGACACGAAATGCATACGGAGCACATTGTGGTTCCGGTGGAAGCATTGAAACACATGTATCGTAAATTTGACGACCACATTATTGCAGTGGGAACCACCAGCCTGCGGACTATCGAAAGCCTTTACTGGATGGCGGTCAAACTTAGCTCCGGGGATGAAAGCTTTAAGATAAACCAGTGGGATCCTTACGATCTGGAACAGAGAATAAGCGGAAAAAAAGCCCTGGAAACTTTGATAGATTATGCCACTGTCAATGGGCTGAAAGAGATAAAAGGACAGACGCAAATGATGATTGCTCCGGGTTACCGCTTAAAACTGGCAAGGGGTTTGCTCACGAATTTCCATCAACCGAAAAGTACGTTGCTGCTGCTGGTGGCGACCATTATTGGTGATAAGTGGAAGGCCGCTTACAAATTTGCCCTGCAAAACGGCTTCCGTTTTTTGAGTTACGGTGATAGTTGCCTATTTTTGTACAAATAGTTTACTGAGAAATGTATCATGAAAAACCTGAAACTTTTAACTGCCTTTCTGATTTCGCTGTTTATTTTCTCATGCAGCACCGTGCCCCTTACTAACCGCAAGCAACTGGCTCTTATCCCACACAGCGAATTGTTAGCCATGAGCTTTGCTCAATATGATGCTTTTCTCGACTCGGTACCTGTGAGCAATGATGAACAGGATGCCGCTATGGTGAAAAGGGTTGGCAACAATATTGCCATGGCTGTGCAAAAATACCTGTACGAGCATAACCGCGCTGAAATTCTGGATGGTTTTGACTGGGAGTTTAATCTGGTAAAGGACAACCAGGTGAATGCCTGGTGTATGCCGGGTGGCAAAGTGGTGGTTTACACAGGCATATTGCCGGTAACACAGGATGAAAACGGGCTGGCCGTAGTGATGGGCCACGAAATAGCCCACGCCATTGCCGACCACGGTAACGAGCGAATGAGCCAGGGGTTGCTGCAACAAACCGGCGGAGTGGCTTTATCTATTGCCTTACAGAACAAACCTGCCGAAACACAAGCATTGTGGATGATGGCTTACGGAGTAGGAACCTATTATGGAGCCATGTTGCCATACAGCCGGTTGCATGAGAGCGAAGCCGATCACCTGGGGCTGATTTTTATGGCTATTGCGGGCTACGATCCACAGGGAGCCGTTTCTTTCTGGCAAAGAATGTCGGCGGCTGCCAGCGGCGAAAAACCACCTGAATTTATGAGTACCCACCCATCGGACGAGACCCGCATCAGTAACCTGCAGAAATGGATGCCCGAAGCGCTGAAATATTACCATCCTGAAGGAAATGGTGGAAATAAATCAGGAAAAGGAAGCGGAACAAAGAAGAAAGGAAGTTCAAACGTTGTTAAAATAGGTGGTTAACATCATTATTTATAAGGAAATTCTCTATGGATGAAAATCAGCTGACGGGCATTATATTATCGGGAGGGAAGAGCAGCAGAATGGGTGGCGAGAAAGGCCTTGCTGAATTTAGAGGTAAACCGCTGATTTCATATTCGATAGAAGCTTTAAATCCAGTTGTCGATTCGGTCATTATCAGTGCCAACAACCACATGGATGTTTACCGGAATTTCGGATTTGATGTTGTTAAGGATGAGGTGTCCGGTATCGGGCCTATGGGCGGACTCCTATCAACATTAAAATTTTCAGCAACCGAATATAACCTGGTTCTTTCTTGCGACACTCCTTTTATCAATTCGGGTTTATTGAGTTATTTGGCAGGGAATATTCAGGATTATGATGTTGTGGTTGTTGCGCATGGTAATAATAAATTAGAGCCTTTGTGCGGAGTTTATTCCCGAAACATCATCAGCATCCTGGAGAACAATGTTTATGAAGGCAAGTACAAATTACGTGATATTTTTAAACAGGTCCGTTTTAAAGTACTTACTGTTGACGCTTCTCTGCCTTTCTATTCAACTGATCTGTTTTATAATATAAACAAACCGGAAGACCTTAATTTGTAGTTATTATGCCAGTAGAAGAAAAAAGTACAGAAGGTGATAATTTATGGATGAAGGCAGCTGTGGTTGGCGGACTTTGGGCTGCGCTGGAGATTATCGTAGGCAGTTTTTTACATAACACACGCCTGCCTTTTGCCGGTTCCATCCTTGCTTTTGCCGGAACAGTATTGCTTATAGGATTTTACCGGATGTGGCCTGAACGGGGGCTTATTATTCGGGCAGGGCTTATCACGGCTATTATGAAATCGGTTTCTCCCAGTGCTGTTATACTCGGTCCCATGACGGGGATTATGCTGGAAGCCGTATTAATAGAGTTGATGATCTTACTGCTGGGTAGCAATTTATTCGGGTTTCTGATCGCCGGTATTTTCAGCGTTTCCAGTGCCTTGTTGCATAAATTTGTCAGCTTGATAATCGTTTATGGCTTCGACCTGATCACTATTTACATAAATATGGTCAACTTTGCTCTGAAACAATTTGGATTAAAAGAAGCAGAGCCTGTGCAGATACTGGTGGCACTACTGATTGTCTATGCATTATTTGGTATTCTTGCGGCCATACTTGGATTTTATATCGGGAAAAAAGCTATCAGGATGAAGAAAGAGTACGGTGATTTAAAAGAGGGGAGTTTTCCGGAACAACCAAAAGAATTTTTCGAGATAAGGCAGGGTCAGAAAACATCATTAGGGTGGCTTGTCGTTCATATACTGGCTATTCCTGTGGGACTTTTTATGGTCAACATGTCTTACAGACTTTATGGTTTTGTGTTTATGGGGATATATATCTTACTGACAGGTTACAGGTATCGTTACTCGTTGAGGCGGCTCAAAAAACCGGTTTTCTGGTCGCAATTGTTTATCATCGTTATTTTGTCGGCTTTATTTTGGGATGTGGGCGAAGGATTTCATCATTGGTTCAGTACAAAAGGAGTTCTAACAGGATTTGAAATGGTCCTTCGTGCTCTGTTCATTGTGGTGGCATTTACGGCTATAAGCGTAGAATTACTTAATGAGAAGGTCCGCCATTTTTTGTTCCACGTGGGGTTTGGTAAATTTTACCAGTCGGTGGGTATGGCGTTCAGTGCCCTGCCGGCTATGATCTCGGTATTGCCTAAATCGCAGGAGATTATCAGGCATCCCTTGAAATCATTTCTCAAACCCCTGGCTATGGCAGACCAGTGGCTGGAGATGTTCCGTAATGAATAGGAAATGAATTATTATTCTTAAAGAGTTATTTCACTTTCACAAACGGATAAGCGTTGGCAAATTGCGGGTTGATGAGGTATGTGCCATTCTTGTCAATCCAGCCCCATAAGCCATTTTTACGAACCATGGCCATGCCGTTAACAAAGTCTTTAACTTTCTCATATTGCGGGTTGACTGTCCATTTTCCCGATTTGTCAATAAAACCCCATTCTTTACCCTGCTGCACGGCTGCATAGCCACCGTGAAAATCATGGGCTCTGATGAATTGCGGATTGACTATATACTTCCCTTCTTCATCAATAAAACCCCATTCCTTGCCAATCCTAACTGCTGCAAGACCATCTGATAAACTGTTGGCATCAATAAATTGCGGATTGACAGCATAGTTTCCTTTTTTGTCTACAAACCCCCATTCTTTGCCTTTTCGGACGCAGGCATAATCTTCGCTAAAAACTTTAGCGTTATCAAATTGCGGGTTGATCAGGAATTTTCCTGATTTGTCAATAAAACCCCAATCACCTAACATGTTTACCAGCGCTAGTCCGTCAACAAACGGAAAAGCTCTGGCAAATTGCGGATTGATTATAAAAGTACCGGTTTTGTCAATATATCCCCACTTTTTAGCTTTCACCACAGCTGCCAGTCCTTCTTCAAAACCTTTGGCTTTTTCAAATTGCGGGTTGATAACATATTTTCCCTGCTTGTCGATAAAGCCCCATTCGCCGTTCTTTCTTACAGGAGCAAGGCCGTCAAAAAAGTCTTTAATAACCTCAAACTGGGGATTGATCACATATTTACCCGTTTTATCAACAACTCCCCATTCTTTTCCTATTCTCACTGCTGCGAGGCCTTCATGGAAATCTCTTACATCATCAAATTGTGGATTGATCACAAACGCTCCCTGTCTGTCGATAAAACCCCATTGCCCGTTCTTACGTATGGCAGCCAGCCCTTCACTGAAGTCGTTAGCGTGTTCAAACTGAGGGTTGACAATCCAGCTTCCTTTCTGGTTGATAAATCCCCACTCTTTTTCCATTCGGGCCCGGGCAATGTATTGTTGCGGGAATAAATTGACAACAAAAGTGCTAAATACTAAAACAAGAATAAATTTTTTCATAATGAATTTCTTTGGTTTATTGATCATGGCTAATTTATAAAATATTTACAAACTGATTATTTTTTAAAAGGTAAAATACATTGTTCCTTTCTGCTGTCCAAAACTTTTTGATAATCAAACAGGCTCTCTTTCATTATTTCTGAGCTTTCATTGTGGCAGGTTAAGCATGCACCAATCGTCAGGATTTTTTTTTGCTCTTCAAGGGTAAAAGGCCTGACGTCGCTTCGGGTGGAAACTTTTCCGCTGCGTTCCTGCAGGAATCCTGTCCATGCATCTTCAGGCAAACCATCATATGGACTGTTTTTGTATTTTGGATTAAATGTCCATATTCCGCCTTGTTCATTTGCAGTGTATGTTAATTCTCCCTGTCCATATCCCAAAGCTACCGGGTTGTTGTGGCATGATGTGCAACTTCGCCCTTTTGTCTGCGTTGTGTGTGGAACTGCCGGTGCATACAGACGATGAAATAATACAGTGTCTTCATATGAATGATCGTAACTGTGTTTGTCAATAGTCAGGATCATTCCCGGAACAACAGGAATAACTGTTTTTACTACACCGTTTTCCCGGTATCCCAGTGCCGGAGCATGGGCTTGGTATTCACCCACATATTCCACCCAGCTTCCTGTGATAAAATCATTGCGTAGCATATCATAACCAGGCTCATGGTCATCGTATGCATTATGGCAACCGATACAGCTCGGCGCCCAGGCGGCATGACAGGAGTTACAACTTAAATCGTTATGGGCTTCTCCTCTTGAGCAAACAGATGCCGGAGGTTTCATATATTTTGTCTGTTTGCTGTTTTTGGTTATAAGAAAAGCCGAATCATTTCTGATGAAGGTGTTGATCAGCGGCCGCTTCCTTTTTGCTGTGGAAAGATACTTTTTGCCATCTGCCCGGCTGAAACGTAACGAATTAATGATAGCTGATTCCTGATCGAATTCGCACAAAACCAGAGTGTTAGGTTTATCACTATAATGACAATCGGAACACTGGATATCGGTTTGTTGTTCTTCGTGTGGGTACAGTGTGCCGTCACCCATCAGCTCATACGAGTTATGGCAGTCGATGCATTCCATTCCTCCCGTATGATGAACGTCAGCTTCTTGTTTGCGGAATACACGGTATCCTTCCACTATCCTGTAGTTTGAGGAGCCGTCTGTTTCTTCTGCCGTAAGTGTTGTTTCGTGCCAACCCTCAAAATTTGTTGAGATTCTGCCTGAGCGGCTATGGCATCCGAAACAATGCTCATCCGTAACCTGCAAATCAACAGAAGGATGAAATGACAGGTATGTTGTATCCTGATCGTTGTTTTTATGCTGATGATAAGCCGTTAGCGATTTATCGCCATAGTTCAGATGGCAGGCAAGGCAACCGCCTCCCCGGCTGCTTTCATTAACAGGACCCGTTTCTGTTTTCTGGTTGCCCAGATGGCACCTGACACATAGATTACGCAAATGTTCATCGGCCGCCGAATTTCCTAAGTGATGAATGGTAGTGAGCTCATCGGGAGAGTCCTGTTCATCAAATACATAGCGGTCCACACTGATCATACCACTCAGTGTAGCCATCAACCCCGTATTGATCCGGCTCACGATCTCGGGATGACAGGCGGTTGTACCACAGCTTCTTTCGGCCGTGGTCAGATTGCCTGGAATAAGTTCCATGTTTTTGTGGGCTGTGTTCTTATTCATCGTGAACGGATCACCACCATGGCACGAATAGCATCCCAAAGCCTCTGGATTGTGAGAGGCTGATAAACCTTTAACATCCTGGTGGCAGGCCAGGCAGCCCTCTTTCCTTCCGAAAACTTCGGGTGAAGTATTTACCCGGTTTGTTTCCTGATAATCTGTAAAAGCAAAGCCATTGGAATGAAAAGGATTATAAATATAATGGGAGTAATCTGAATTTGCCGGAGTAATGAATTTCCAGTTGGGACCGCGGAAAAAATAACCGGTAAGGGTCAGGAGCAGGTAAATAATCGTGAGAATAAGCAGAGCTCTTTTAGTAACAAATTGATTACGTGGGCTTCCATAAGGAACCAGAAAGATAAGCAGGATAAACAGCAAGACGATCAGTAATGACACCTGAGGCGTACTAAGCCAGTGCAGTATTTCCTGCAACCCGACAAAATACCAGGGACCTTTAATAACCGGATTGAGGTTGTCGTGCAAGGGTGCAACAAACAAGAAACTGAGAACCAGCACAAAAGCTGTGACCCAGATAGTTTCTTTAAGTCCGGGCCAGATCGTTTTGTGGTGTTCCATAATGATGATGACAATGAACAGGGTAAACGTGGCTATGTGATGTACATAGATTACCTGTAGGCTGTCGCTAATCCCAAGAAGGGACGCGGATAGCAGCGAACCGATAAAAGGAATGCCTCCGACCAGATCGTTCAATATTCTCCGTGCCTGCAGGCTGTCGGCATCGGCTTTAAGCAGAAACCCGGTCAGCATAGCCAGCAGAATGATGAGTACACCAATACTCAGGCGAAGCCAGATGCCCGATTTTAATTTTATTCCGGCTTTTGCTGAAAAATGGTCCCAGATATGTATCAGGCTGAACACCAGAAAAAAGTTGGCACTCCAGTAGTGCATGTTCCGGAATAAAATGGCTGCAGGATTGATCAGCATCATCAGGCTGATGGAAGCATAGGCATCATTTACATCGTAAGGAACAGCCAGTAAAATACCGGATACAACGCAAATTAATAACAGTGCCAGACTGATTTGTCCGAAAGAGGAAAAGGGCCATATTTTTTTTAATAGCTCCAATATCAGATTTTTATGGTGATGGTTTGCGTCTCTTTATTTAACGTGAAATCCAATTTCTTTAATTGAGTTATTGCCGGACCTTTTAACGGGTTCCCTTCCAGGTCGAATGTAGAACCATGACAGGGACATACCAGTTGTCCGTTTTCAAATGTTTGGATACGGCATCCAAGATGAGTACAGTACGAAGACAACACAACCGGCTGGTCTTTATTGATAACAATGCAATCTTCATGAAAGAGCACTGTTCCGTTACTGTCTAATGAGATACGAATAAGTTCTTTCTTTTTACTTTTTCGTTGGGTATGGATCATGGTCCCCCATAACCCAAGAAATGCCGCACCAAGTAATGATCCGGCTGTTTTTAAAAAATACCTGCGGGAATTTGTATGATCCAACTTTTAGTGTTTACAGCAAAAATATCAATTTACATCTTTGCCGCTACAAAAAATAATTCCGGTAATTAAGAAAACAAAGGAATAAGAATAATTATCCGAGCTGGCAAACTTTATAAAGACCATCAGGGTCAATAACCTTGAACGATTTTCCTGTCAATTCGATCAGGCCGTCTTCCTGAAAATGTTTCAATGTACGGATAACGCTTTCTGTTGACATACCTGATAATTCAGCCAGTTCCTTTCGGCTCATGGCAAGATCAAACTCATCCTGTTTGAAAATATTACTGGCCAGGCATAAAATGATATCTGCCAGTTTACCATATGATTGCCGGTGCGTGAGGCAGAAGAACCGCCTGTTTTTCTGAATTGAAGTTTCACAGAGAACATCAACGATTGCCGAAGCAAACTGACCATTGTTAAGAATCAGCTTTCTGATAATGTCAATCTCAATTAATTTTACGGTAGTATTAATATAGGCGGAGGCAGTGTATTGAAAAACATTCTGATTCAGGGGAAGAGATGTTAAGCCAATTAAACTGCCGGGGGCTGCAATCCTTAAGATCAGCGACTTGTAATTTTCCTCATAATAAACTTTTGCAAGGCCTTCGCTTACTAAAAGAATATGGGTTGTAAATGTTCCTTGTTTTGCAATAATCTCACCCTTCTTGTATTCAACAGTAACCTGTTTCTGTTCAACAAGTTCTTTTTCCTCCTCTGTGAGAAAATTAAAACAATATTTGTTGACATTAACAACCGTACAACTTAACGTATTCCGTTCTGCAGTTTTTTGCATATTTCGTGTCAATTCCTTTACAAATATAGGATAATTAATGTGATGCCTGACAAATTTTAATGAATACTGACAGGGGGCAGAATTCGGCACGTCAGACGGCTGACTATCTTTAGCAAATCAGTAGGATAACTGACGCAAATCATGTTTTTAAAGGCTTAACATCATATATGACTTACCTCAATATGTAGGTTACTTGATTAATTTTGTATTAAGTGTTTTTTTGAAAAACTATCTAATTCAATAAATATGAAAAAAATAATAAGTCTTGCATTTATTTTAAGTGTAGCGGGATTTGCAACAGCAAGCAGTGGGGGGCAAACCAGTGATTCTGTGCGGTCGTTCCCTATAGTAAACTACATTTTTAAAGCTGATCGAAACATGACTCCGTCTGTCGACCACTCTAAATTTGAAGTGTTGCAGCAGCCATTCGAAAATGCGCACGAGGTTACTGCAGCTTGTTTGTCGTGCCACACTGAGCGCGACAAGGAAATTATGGCTACTTCTCACTGGAAATGGCAACGCGATGAATTCCTGGAAGGGAAGGGCGTTGTTCCGTTGGGGAAAAAGAATATTATTAATAATTTCTGTATTGGAATAAGTGGTAGCGAGGGGACTTGTACACGCTGTCATATAGGATATGGATGGAAGGATAAAAGTTTTGATTTTTCCGAGCCGACCAATATTGACTGTGTTGTCTGTCATGATAATTCGGGAACCTATAAAAAGGGGAAAGGAATGGCCGGGTATCCTGATCCGTCAGTGAATATGAATATCGTTGCACAAAGTGTTGGGCTGCCAACAACCGAAAACTGTGGCGTATGTCACTTTTGGGGTGGCGGTGGAAACAATGTGAAACATGGCGATCTGGATGTAGCTATGCTCGATTGTTCACGCGAAGTTGATGTGCACATGGGCAGGGATACTGAAGAAATGGATTGTGTTGATTGTCATAAAACGGTAAAACACCAGATGGCCGGAAAAGTTTATGCGCTGTCATCAGAAAATCAAAACAGGGTAACATGTGCCGAATGCCATACAAATAAACCTCATAAAAATGAAATTTTGAATGACCACAACATCAGGGTAGCTTGTCAAACATGCCATATTCCTGTTTATGCCAAAGCCAATGCCACAAAAATGTGGTGGGACTGGTCAACCGCAGGACGCCTGGATGAAAACGGAAAACCAATACATGAGAATGATGCCTACGGAAACCATAACTATCTTTCTATTAAAGGAAATTTTGTTTACGACGACCATGTTATTCCGGAATACTATTGGTTTAACGGTTTGGCAAATCACCAGCTGATTACCGATAAAATTGATACGGTTCCCGTTCAAATGAATTCACTTTATGGTTCTTTACTCGCCTGATTAACTCCCTTATCGAGGTACGAACCATAAAGTGAATTCATTTGAACGGGCACCGTATCAATCTTATCGGTAATCAGCTGGTGATTTGCCAAACCGTT